>JAQGNM010000002.1 GCA_028291845.1 Massilia sp.
CCGTCAGTCGTTCGCCGGTAATATAAGCTCCCTTGACGGGCGGCGGCGCGGTAAGGCGCGCAACGTGGTCTTTGGTCTGTTCGCTTACCGACGAGCATCTGTCGCATTGGCGGTACTGAACGGTCTCAAAAATCATGTCGATAAAATTTACACAGTGAAACAAGCTATTTCTTAAGCTATTGAAATCGTTAATAAAATAACGTTGGCATGAATATTGCTAATAAGTCGAATTCGCTGCAGACCCGCTCGAAGCAGACAGCGCCTCCTCTTACACAAAATATTATGAAACTTCTCCAAGTCATCCGCACGCTGATCGCAGTCTGCTCGATCGCAGCCGCAACCCAAGCTGGTGCAGCGGCAATTTTGAACGTCGATAGCAACGGTGTCTTGACCGGCGCCTCCGGCGTCACCATCAACGGTGCGCGCTACGATGTCACTTTCGCCGATGGATCGTGCAACACCTTGTTTAATGGATGCAGCCAGTCGGCCTTTGCCTTCAGCCAGTCCACCGACGCACTGGCAGCCGCCCAGGCCTTGATGGAGCAGGTTTTGGTCGACGGACCTGACGGGAATTTCGATAGCGACCCAAGCAAAGTCTTCGGCTGCTCCCAGTTCCTGTGCCAATCATTCATCCCGTTTGGCAAACAGTACGCGGACCGTTTCGAGGGCGCCCTGGTGAATAATTGGCAAGAATCATCGTACGATAATTACACAACGGCCTTCCAGCTTTCCGATACCGATTACACCGATAATACATTCATCAACTTTGCCTTGTTCCAGCTGGTCTCCGAAGAATCGGTACCCGAGCCCGGATCGCTTGCCTTGATGGGCTTGGCCCTGGCGGGACTCGCACTGGGCCGTCGTCGTCGCAAGGCGTAGTGGTAGTCTGCAAATGTTTGACAGGCAGCTCTAACGTGAATGACGTCAGGTCTACCAGCATTCGAACACACGCCGAACAGCAAATCGGGCGCTGCTGCGATTTCTGCCGCTATTGACCAGTCCGTATGCGAATGTCGGCACTGACCCCGAGGTTTCCGTGACAAGCTCCGTGTCAGCGCGCCGCCAGCGCCAGATGCGTCTCGGCCCTGCGCGGCGGCGGCGCCGTCGCCCCTGCCGTTTTATCATCGACCAGCTTGAACACGCTCATCGCCCGCACCAGGCTGGCCGTTTGTTCTTGCAGGCTGGCCGAGGCCGCCGCCGTTTCCTCGACCAGTGCCGCATTCTGCTGCGTCATGTCGTCCATCTGTAAGACGGCCTGGTTCACCTGCTCGATGCCGGCGCCCTGTTCGGCGGAGGCCACCGTGATGTCGGCCATGATGCCGGTGATACGTTGCACGCTCGACAGGATTTCGCCCATTGCCTTGTGCGCCTCCTCGGCGAGGCGATTGCCCGCCTCGACCTGGTCCACGCTGCTGGTGATGAGCGTCTTGATTTCCTTGGCGGCTGCAGCGGACCGGTGCGCCAGATTGCGCACTTCGCTTGCAACCACGGCGAAACCGCGTCCTTGCTCGCCGGCGCGCGCTGCTTCCACAGCGGCATTGAGCGCTAAAATATTGGTCTGGAAGGCAATGCCGTCGATCACTGCGATGATCTCGACAATTTTGCGCGAGGCCTGGTCAATGCCGCCCATTGTGCCCACCACTTGCGACACCACGTCGCCGCCGCGGATGGCCAGCGCGGAGGCGCCGATCACCAACTCGTTTGCTTCTCGCGCATTGTCGGCATTCTGACGCACGGTGGAGGTAAGTTCCTCCATCGACGAGGCAGTTTCTTCCAGGTTCGACGCCTGCGTTTCCAGGCGAGCGGAGACATCCGCATTGCCACTGGCGATATCGCGGGTCGCCGCGCTGATCGAATCGATGCTGCCGCGCACGTCGCCGACGATGAAGCGCAGGCTGTCGTTCATCTCCTTGAGCGCACGCAGCATCAAGCCCACTTCATTGGGCGGACCGACCTCGAAATCGCCCACCAGGTTACCCGCGGCGACTCTTTGCGCTAATGCAATTGCTTTGTCCAGCGGCTGCGTCACGGCGCGGGTCACCATGCTCACGAACCAGGCCGCCAGCGCCAGCACCATTGCCATCGATCCCAGCAATATCCATCGGGTGTGTTGGAAGCTGCTGACCTTTGCGGCAATCATGCCGTCGATCTGCGTTCTGGCCAGCGCGTTGAAATCGAACAAGGCATCGATGGCGCGCGTCGCCTGGGCGAAGAATTCGGGCGAGGCATACGCGAGCTGCTCCGGCTTGACGATTTGCTCGCTTGCCAGGACCGTCAATTTGTTGGCCGCCTCGGCCGCCGCCGCCATCGCTGCGCCCAACTTGCCAGCGATCTCAGGATTATCGGCCGCCGCCTTGTCGAAGGCGCTGCGCATCTGCCCCAGCCGGTCATTGACCCGCGCCGCCAGCGCCGACACACCGAGCCGCTCATCAGGGGTGGCAGCCTTGGCCGACAACAAGCCCGAACCCTTGGCGCGCAGCTTGCCCATTTCCTCGGTCAGATAAGGCAGCTGATAAAAAGACGACTGGATCAGCTCATAGATATCACGGTCCGCCTCAAGGCTGAGGCCATAGTGGTCGCCAACCGTTTCCGTCAAGTACAGCAATTTACCGAGCAGGACCGTGTGGCTGGCAAAACTTTGCGGCGCCGTCAAACTATTCGACGCCACCACTGGCGCCAGCGCCATCCAACCCTGTTTGATCTCCGTCCACTCGCGGGCCACCGCCGGCGCTGCCATCCTGGCCACCACCGTATCGACCGCCTGCACCGCCTGTTCGACCTCGCGCTGAACGCCGGCGCGCTTATCCTGCGCCGATGCCGTGCCATTTAGCACCATCGACGACAGCCCCCGATGCTGCTGCATCAAGCGCACCATCTGCAGCACCGACGACGCGGCAGGCATGCCCGCCTGATCCTGGGCGTAGCCCGCCAGGGTCTTGTTCGATTCACGCACATACAAGTAGGAAGGAACGCTGGCCAGTCCGACGCCGATAAGGCTGAGGATCAGGAAAAGCTGCCACAGGCGCAGGTGTGCAAGGCGGAATTTTGATTTCAAAGCAGGCTTTCATGGTTAAGCGATCCCCGACAACCATTTGTCATAAATCTGCTTAATAATACCAATCAAAAAGATGCCTGTTGACAACTACGTTGGACATGAACAAGGGTGGTGCAAAAATGTCGGAATACCGACACAGCGCACCGAATTGGTGCGATTTTCATTGCCCAGCAGGTCGGATTACGAAAATAAAATTGGATAATATGATCGCATCCCGCAATGCCAGGCGCTTCGTCCTCATATTGGCGAAATTCAAAATCGAAAAGACAGGTAACTCTTTAATTTGACTGGCCTGCCCAGCAGGAATCGAACCTGCGACCCTCAGCTTAGAAGGCTGATGCTCTATCCAACTGAGCTATGGGCAGTCTGTGAACTGCTAAAGAACGACGACCGAACAGTCGCCGGAAAGGAAAACGGGCTGTCACTTGCATGACAGCCCGTCCTTGAAACTTTGGTCGGAGTACAAGGATTCGAACCTTGGACCCCCTGGTCCCAAACCAGGTGCGCTACCGGACTGCGCCACACTCCGAAAACAATATTATAGCGGGCGCGATCGCCGTCGTCAATGCGACGACTGCAGCCGCGCATCTATTATGCGGCGACCGCTGTCGGCAGGTGGTCGGCGATGCGGCGGGCGCAGGCTTGGGCCTGGGCCTTGTCCTTCGCTTCGACCATCACGCGGATCAAGGGCTCGGTGCCGGACGCACGGATCAGCACGCGGCCGCTGGCGCCGAGTTCCTGCTCGACGGCGTCTTTTTCGGCGATCATTTCGGCATTTTTCGTCCAGTCGAAACCGGCGGGGACTTTGACGTTGATCAGGGTTTGCGGGAACAGCACCAGGTCGGCGCAGCAGTCGGCCAGCGATTTACCGCAGCGTTTCAAGGCCGACAACACCTGCAGGGCCGAGACGATGCCGTCGCCGGTGCTGTGCTTGTCGAGCGCCAGCAGGTGGCCGGAGCCTTCGCCGCCAAACAGCCAGCCCTTCTCTTTCATCACTTCCAGCACGTAGCGGTCGCCCACTTTTGCGCGCGCGAAACCGACGCCCATCTCCTTGAATTTCACTTCCAGCGCCATGTTGGTCATCAATGTGCCGACGGCGCCGGCCACCGGGCCCATGGCCAGGCGGTCGAGCACCATCACATATAACAGCTCGTCGCCGTTGTAGATGCGGCCGTTGGCGTCGCACATGATCAGGCGGTCGGCGTCGCCGTCGAGGGCGATGCCCAGATCGGCCTTGTGCTCGATCACGGCGGCCGCCAGCGCGGCTGGCGCGGTGGCGCCGAAGCCGGCGTTGATATTAAAACCGTCCGGGGAGGCACCGATCGAGATGACTTCGGCGCCCAGCTCGTGGAATACCGGCGGGGCGATGTGGTATGCCGCGCCGTGGGCGCTGTCGACGACGATTTTCATGCCGTGCAGATCGAGCTCGTTCGGGAAGGTGCCTTTGCAAAATTCGATGTAGCGGCCCTGGGCGTCGAACAGGCGCTTGGCGCGGCCCAGTTGCTGCGGGGCGACGCATTCCATCGGCAGGTCGATGGCCGCTTCGATTTCCGATTCGACATCGTCCGGCAGCTTGGTGCCCTGATCGGAGAAGAATTTGATACCGTTGTCCTGGAACGGATTATGCGAGGCGGAAATGACCACGCCGGCCGACAGGCGCAGCGCGCGGGTCAGGTAGGCGATGGCCGGGGTCGGCATCGGGCCGGCCAGCATGACGTCGACGCCGGCGGCGGCGAAGCCGGATTCCAGCGCCGCTTCGAGCATGTAGCCGGAGATGCGGGTGTCCTTGCCGATCAGGACCGTGGGACGGCCGCCCGCCGGGCGGCTCTTGGCCAGCACCTTGCCGGCGGCGTAGCCCAGGCGCATGACGAAGTCGGGGGTGATCGGGGCAACGCCTACCAGGCCGCGCACACCATCGGTACCAAAATATTTACGTCCCATATTGTTCTCTTCTCTTTAAAAATTCAGGGGGCCGGCCTGATGCCAGACTTTCAAAGCATCCACCGTCTCAGCCACATCATGCACGCGTACCAGGCTGGCACCCTGCGCCACCGCAGCCAATGCGCCAGCCAGACTGCCGGCCAGGCGCTGCTCGACGGGGCGGCCGGTGATGGCGCCAATGGTCGACTTGCGCGACAGGCCCGCCAGCACCGGCAAGCCCAGCTCGCGCTCGATGCGGCCAATATTCTGTAACAAGGCAATATTATGCGCTACCGTTTTGCCGAATCCAAAGCCCGGATCGATACACAGCCTGTTACGGGCAATCCCGGCAGCGCTCAAGGCGGCGATTCGTTCGGCAAGAAAGGCGATCACCTCGGCGACCACGTCGACATAGTGCGCTTCGCGCTGCATGGTGGCCGGGGTTGCCACCATGTGCATGACGCACAGGCCGCAATCGCTGTCGCGCACCGCCTCGATGGCGCCGGGTGCGCGGAAAGCGTTGACGTCGTTGATCATGTCGGCGCCGGCGATCACCGCTTCGCGCATCACCTCGGGTTTCAAGGTGTCCACCGACAAGGCCTTGCCGAGGCCGCGCAAGGCGTACAGGGCCGGCATCACGCGGCGCAGCTCTTCCTCGACGGAAACGGGAGCGGATCCCGGGCGGGTCGATTCGCCACCGATGTCGATCATGTCGGCGCCGTCCGCCGCCATTTCCTCGGCACGCGAAATGGCGAATTCCAGCGCCTGAAAGCGGCCGCCGTCGGAGAATGAATCGGGGGTGACGTTGAGGATGCCCATCACCAGCGTGGATGGGGTGGCCGCGGTGCTCGACTTGCCTAAGGAATAGCCGAAGCGGCCGCATTGCAGAAAGTGTTGCATCAGGAATTATTCTAGGAATTAAAGCTCGCAGGCAACGAAAAAAAGGCACCCAAAGGATGCCTTTCGTATGTGCCGCGCTAGACGATCAAGCCGGCGCCGTCGCGTTCGGCGAGACACCGCCGGTGCCGCTGTCGCCCGGAGGCGGGGTGCGCTTGGTCAGATTGGTCGACGTCGGCGTGCGCGGCGTCTGGCCGGCCATGATGTCGTTGATCTGGTCGGCGTCGATGGTTTCCCAGTCGAGCAGCGCGCGGGTCATGGCTTCGACCTTGTCGCGGTTTTCTTCCAGCAAGCGGCGGGCCAGCGCGTACTGCGTGTCGAGAATGTTGCGGATCTCGGCGTCGACCTTTTGCTGGGTGGCTTCGGAAATGGTCTTGGTGGCGCCGCCGAAGAAACCTTCGTTTTCGCTATCCTCGTAGACCATCACCCCCATGCTGTCGGACATGCCGAAGCGGGTGACCATCGAACGCGCCAGCTTGGTCGCGCGGGAAAAGTCGTTCGAGGCCCCGGTCGACATCTGGCCGACGAAAATTTCTTCCGCGAGACGGCCACCGAACAAAATGGAGATTTCTTCGAGCATCTTGTCTTTATAACCGGAC
>JAQGNM010000502.1 GCA_028291845.1 Massilia sp.
GGCGGCAAGCGCGGCCTGTTCGAGACCGCCCACACCGGCACCCTGTTCCTCGACGAGATCGGCGACATGCCGCTGTCGCTGCAAACGCGCCTGCTGCGCGTGCTGCAGGAGCGCGAGATCACCCGGGTCGGCGGGGTGGCGCCGATTCCGGTCGACGTGCGGGTGATCGCCGCCACCCACCAGCCCTTGCAGGAGATGATCGCCGAGCGCCGCTTCCGGCAGGATCTGTACTACCGCATCAATACCTTGCGGCTGGCCTTGCCGCCCTTGCGCGAGCGTCCTGGCGACATTGGCGCGCTGGCGCACACCTTGCTGGCGCGCTCGCTGACGCGCCTGGGCAGCAGCTTCGATGCGGCCGAGGTACTGGCGCCGTTGACGGCACGACTGGCGGCGTACGCCTGGCCCGGCAACGTGCGCGAACTGGAAAACATCGCCGAGCGCATCGCCGTCTACCTGCTGCAGTTCGACAGCGTGCAGTTCGACAGCCGCTCGGCGATCGATTACGACGGCCTGCGCGAGGATTGTCCCGAACTGTACGCCGGCGAGCCGGCCGGCGCGGAGCTGGATCTGAAAACCCGGCTGGCGCAGGAACTCGAGCGCAACAACGGCAACCGCGCCCTTGCCGCGCAAAAGCTGGGCATCAGCCGCTCGACGGTGTGGCGCTGGATGCGCGAGCAGGAAGGTGGCGCCGGAGATGCGCCAACGGACCGTTCCGATTAGCCGCGTACCGTGCGCAGCACCTGTGTCAGCTCCGTGACATCGACCGGCTTGGCGAAAAAATAATCGAAACCGGCCGCCAGCGCGGCGCTGCGGTCGCTGTCGAGGCCATAGCCGGTCAGGGCGATCAAGGTGCAGCCGGCAGTGCCGGGATCGGCGCGCAGGCGGCGCGCCAGCTCGTTGCCGTCCACGCCGGGCAGGCCGATGTCGAGCACGCAGACGTCAAACCGGTCGGCCGCGGCGCGCGCCAGGGCGGCGTGCGGCGCATATTCGATGATCACCTGGTGGCCGCCATTCTCCAGCAGCATGCCGAGCATGGTGGCGGCGTCCATGTTGTCGTCGAACAGCATCACGCGCAGGGCGCCGGCCGCCGCCCCTGCCGCCGCCGCGCCATCGAGCGGCGCCGCGGCCTCCTCGATTGCCTTCAAACGCGGCAGGCGCACCGTGAACGTGCTGCCGCGGCCGGCGCCGGCGCTGTCGCACCAGACCTCGCCGCCGTGCAGCTCGACCATGTTTTTCACCAGCGCCAGTCCCAGTCCCAGTCCGCCCTGCGAGCGGTCGGGGGTGCGTTCGGCCTGGGCGAACAGGTCGAACACGCGCTGCTGCAACGCCGGCGCGATGCCGATGCCGTCGTCGCTCACGCACAAGCGCACTTCGCCGGCGCTGGTGTCGACGGCGATGCCGAGGTGGCCGCCCGGCGGGGTGTACTTGGCGGCGTTGTTGAGCAGGTTGCTGACCACTTGCACCAGCCGCTTGTGGTCGCCCGAGACCAACAGCTCGCCGGGCGGCAGGTTGACCTGCAGGTGGTGGCCCATCGAGGCGATCAGCGGGCGGGCCTGTTCGACGGCGCTGGCGATGACGCTGTTGAAATCGAGCTCGCGCTGTTCGATGGCGATCAGGCCGCGGGTGACGCGCGAGACGTCGAGCAGGTCGTCGACCAGCGCCGTCATGTGGCGCACCTGGCGCGTGATGATCTTGCTGGTTTGCTGCAGGCGCGCCGGATCGAGCTTGACCATGCCCATCAGGTCGGCCGCCGCGGTGATCGGCGCCAGCGGGTTGCGCAGTTCGTGCGCCAGCATGGCGAGAAAATCGTCCTTGCGCGCGTCCGCCTCGCGCAGCGCGCTCTCGGCCAGCTTGCTGGCGGTGATGTCGAGCACCACCGCCAGCACCCGCGCGCCGTCGCGTAAGTCACCTGCGGCGCCGGCGACCGGCGCCACCGCCATCGTCACCCAGACGGCGGCGCCATCGGTGCGCAGCAGGCGCACATCGATATTGCACGGCGCACCGCCCTCGAGCACGGCGCGCAGGCTGGCGCCGCTGGCGGCAGCATCGTCGGGATGCAGCAGGCCGCGGCCTTCCTGGCCGATCAAGTCGCCCGGCGAGCGCCCGACGATCTGGCAAAAGCGGCCGTTGACGCGCACGATGCGGCCGTGCCGGTCCGCTTTCACCACGCCGACGGCGTTTTGCGCGAATATCGAATCGACCTGCGCGCTGCTGGCGGACAGCGCCGCGCGGTTGCGGCCAAGCTCGATTTCGGCCAGCAGCGACTGCTCGCGGGTGGCAGCCTGGCGGCGCTGGCGCGTCATCCTGACGGCACGGTGACGACAAATTCGGTGCCGCGGCCGGCCTCGCTGCGCACGCGGATCTGGCCGCCCAGCAGGTGCACCAGTTCGCGCACCAGCGACAGGCCAATGCCGCTGCCTTCGACCGAGCGGCCGACCTGGCCCTCGACCCGGTGAAAACGCTCGAAAACACGCGGCAGATCGGCGCTGCCGATGCCGACCCCGGTATCGGCCACGCGCAATTCGGCGCCCTCCAGGGTGGGCCGCAGCTGCACGTGGATCGAGCCGGCAAAGGTAAATTTAAAGGCGTTCGACAGCAGGTTGAGGACGATTTTTTCCCACATGTCGCGGTCGATCCGCATCGGGCCCGGCATGCCGGCGCAGTCGACCCGCAGATTCAGACCCGCGCGCTCGCAGGCCGAGCGGAAATTGCTCGCCAGGTCGGCGGTATACGCGCCCAGGTCCACCTCGGTGAATTGCGCCTCGATGCGGCCGGCCTCGATGCGCGAAAAATCCAGCAGCGAATTGACCAGTTTTAAGAGACGCATGGCGTTGCGGTTGGCGATATCGAGCCGTTCTTGCAAGGGCGCGGCCAGCCCCGGGGTGGCCAGCGCTTCTTCAAGTGGCCCCAGCATCAAGGTCAGCGGGGTACGAGACTCATGGCTGACGTTGGAAAAAAACACCGTCTTGGCGCGGTCGATGGCAGCCAGCATTTCCAGGCGCTGGCGCTCTTCCTCGGCGATGGTGACGCGGCTCAGGGCGGCGCCGAAGGCCGCCGCGATCAGGTCGAAGAAGCTGCGGTAAGGCTCGTCGAGCGGCAGGCGTGCGCTGGCGCCGGTGAGGAACAGCGCCACCGGCGCGTCCACCCCCGGATGGCGGATCGGCGTCACGAAGCCGGTCAGCGGCGCTTCTTCATACGGGCCGCAGGGCAGGGCGCCGAGCGCCGCCCGCAAGCCGTCCACTTGCACGCTGCCGCTCTTGCCGGCAGCGGCACCGAGGAGCTGCCGCACCTCCGCGCCCCAGACGCCGTCGGACGCCGCATCGATGCGCGCGGGCGCAAACGCCGACGGCGCCGCCACCCCGGTATGGCCGGCCAGCTGGTAGTGGCCGCTTTGGGCGTCGCGCAGGTACAGCAGCACGAAGGGCAGGTCGAGATCGAATTCGCGCAGGATGCCGACGGTGTGCGCGGCCAGGCCGGCACGGTCGTCGGCGTCGGCCAGGCGAAGGGTGAGGTCGCGCACGGCGCGCGCACGGCGTTCGCCGACCATGGTCACGGTGGTTTCCGTCACCGGGTGAAACAGGCCGCCGATGGCGCCGGTCTGGTCGCGGATCGGGCTGAGCGAATAGGTAAAAAAAGTCTCTTCGAGGTAGCCGTTACGGAACAGAACATCCGCTGATTTTCCAGGAAGGAGGTGTTGCCGGCCATGGCTTGCTCGAACGGCGGGCCGATCACCGGCCAGGCCGAGGCCCAGCACTCGCGGTAATCCATGCCCATGGCCGCCGGGTGCTTGTCGCCGCACACCACGCGGTAGCCGTCGTTGTAGATCTGCGTGTTGTGGCTGCCCCAGATGATATTGATCGGGAAGTTCGACGCCAGGCACAGGCTGACCGTGGTGCGCAGGCTGGGCGACCAGTGCGCGATCGGCCCCAGCGGCGTGGCCGACCAGTCGATCGCACCGATCAGCTTTGCCATGTCGCTGTTGCCGAGGAAACTCAGGTCGGTGGCGCCGGTGTCGACCGCGGCATTTTGGGTTTCGGAATTCATTCGTAGGGAGCGCCGGGAATGGATTGGTTCGATCAAAAGCTGGACAAGACGGTCCGTATGCTATCAATCTCGATGTTTTTGTAGCGTACTAAAGCATCACGGATTGTATCGCGGTCTCGATAGAAAATTCACATTTTCCGTGATATGCATTGCCACTCACAGCGTGCAGTATCATATATTGGACATCTCACAGAAAATCGGCGACCCTGTGCGCACGATCGCTCACCGCCTGCAACGAGGACTGCCATGCCTACTTACCGTTCCCACACCACCACCCAAGGCCGCAACATGGCCGGCGCCCGCGCTCTCTGGCGCGCCACCGGCATGAAGGACGGCGACTTCGACAAGCCGATCATCGCCGTCGTCAACTCGTTCACCCAGTTCGTGCCCGGCCACGTGCACCTGAAAGACCTGGGGCAGCTGGTGGCGCGCGAGATCGAGGCGGCCGGCGGCGTGGCCAAGGAATTCAACACCATCGCCGTCGACGACGGCATCGCCATGGGCCACGGCGGCATGCTCTATTCGCTGCCCTCGCGCGACCTGATCGCCGACTCGGTCGAATACATGGTCAACGCCCACTGCGCCGACGCCATGGTGTGCATCTCCAACTGCGACAAGATCACCCCCGGCATGCTGATGGCCGCCATGCGCCTGAACATCCCGGTGGTATTCGTCTCGGGCGGGCCGATGGAGGCTGGTAAAGTGGTCAAGGTAGTCAACGGTGGCCAGAAGATCATCAAGCTCGACCTGATCGACGCCATGATCAAGGCGGGCGACGACAAGGTGTCCGACGCCGACGTGCTCGAAATCGAGCGCTCGGCCTGCCCGACCTGCGGCTCCTGCTCCGGCATGTTCACGGCCAACTCGATGAACTGCCTGACCGAAGCGCTCGGCCTGGCCCTGCCGGGCAACGGCACCATCCTCGCTACCCATTCCGACCGCAAGGAACTGTTCCTGCAGGCCGGCCGCACCATCGTCGCCCTGGCGCGCCGCCACTACGAGCAGGACGATTATTCCGTGCTGCCGCGCTCGATCGCCACCAAGGCGGCGTTTGAAAACGCCATGGTGCTCGACGTCTCGATGGGCGGCTCGACCAACACCGTGCTGCACCTGCTGGCCGCGGCGCACGAAGCGCAGGTCGAGTTCACCATGGCCGACATCGACCGCATCTCGCGCAAGGTGCCGTGCCTGTGCAAGGTGGCGCCGATGACCGATAAATACCACATCGAAGACGTCCACCGCGCCGGCGGCATCATCGCCATCCTCGGCGAACTGGCGCGCGCAGGATTGCTCGATACCAGCCTGCCGAACATCCACAGCGCCTCGCTGGGCGAAGCGATCGAAAAATACGACATCAAGCGCAGCGATGATCCGGCGGTGCACCAGCTGTTTCGCGCCGCACCGGGCGGGGTGCCGACCCAGGTGGCGTTTTCGCAGTCCGAGCGATTCATGGAAAACGACCTCG
>JAQGNM010000058.1 GCA_028291845.1 Massilia sp.
GCTGTTTTAACCGCAAGCGCGCAAGGGGCGTGCCGGTCAGTCCATTAAACGTGCGTGCGCAGCTTTGACAACGGTAGCGATGCAAGCCATTGGCCATGCCGTGCCTGTAGATCGAGCCTCCCTCGCAACGAGGACAAATCAGATGTTCGCGGGCAATCTGGTCGATCAGGACAGCGATGCGCTCGCCGTCGACCAGAGAAGATATAAACCAGCATACGGCCAGACGCTGCGCGGGATTGCGCACGCGCACTTGTTGGAACAGCCGCTTCCATCTGGGACGATGTTGCCCGCCGTGCGCCATGCTGCTCTCCCACGAAATGGTTGAGCAGGTTGGACCTCAGCAGTATGGAATGGTTCGACGGCGGCGGTGCAAATACCGCCCCGGTCGCACCCTACAGGTAACGGTGAAAGCGCTTTTTTATTGGACGGCGATCGCCAGGGTCAGAAACGCCAGGCAGGCAATAAAAAACCCGCCGGTGGCGGGTCTTGGTGTTGGACACTGTTCGACACTATATAAGAGCTATCACAAACCAGCGATGCCCTCATGCGACACCGGCGCTTCGATCTTAGGCTCGGCCGGCGCGGTTTTTACCACCACCGGCGCAGGCGTCGGCGCGGTGAAGGTGGGCACGTTCTTGCCGGTTGCCACTTGCTTGAGTTTGCGGTACTCGGCCAGCACGCGCGAGCCGTAACCCGAGTCGTTTTCAAAAGCAGCGGCACCGACGTAGGTTTTCAGACCGGCTTCCACCGAACCGCCGCGGTTGACGTAATCCTTCAGGATCAGCGCGCCGACGCGGATATTGGCGACCGGGTTCAAGGCCGCCTGCACGCCGCCCATGTGCTGGAATTTGGCGTGGTGCACTTTGGACATGACCTGCATCAGGCCCTGGGCGCCCACCGGGCTTTCGGCGAATGGGTTCAGACCGGACTCGATGGCCATCACGGCCAGGATCAGCAAGGGATCGATCTTGACGTCCTTGGCCGTCATGTAGGCGGTCGACACCAGCATGTTGGCGGCGTCGCCGGCAACGCGGTAGCGCTTCGACAGCCACGAGGTGACGAACTGCTGTTGCTTCTGGTTGCCCAGCAGCGCTTTTTCTTCAGCGGTAAGCGGTGCCGGTGCTGCTTCGACGGCCTCGGACGGCGCGGCTCTTGGTGCCTCCATCAGGGCCGACAATTGCGGTGCGGCGGGCGCCGCGGCCACGCTGACGGACTTGTTCGGCGCGATCAGGTGCGACACTTTTTGCGCCATGTCGGGACGCACGTACAAGACGGCGGCGACGGTGACTGCGGACAGACCAATGATGGTCATGCTGTGTTGCGCGGTGGTGGCAAGACCACGCGCTGTTTTGTTGACCGTTTTCGTTACGGAAGACCACGTAACTGGCGGGCGAGCCATGGATTGGGCGAACTTTGCTGCCGCCCCGTTGAAACGATTTATCATCGAATTCCCCTTTGTCGCGGAAAAAGCGGTCCCACAGGCGCAAAATGGCGCACTCTTGGTTGGCTAATGCCGTGCATCAGAAATATCGTCCATCGTCGCTGCTGCGATCGATCAACGCCGTCATTGCCTGTTCCAGCTGGTCGTTCCCTGAGGTATTGAACCAGTGGCCAAACAACTCTGTTCGGGGGTTAGGACAGACGTCCTGTGAAAACACTCCTTAAAAATGTCATGTGGCGCCCCGACGCCGTGAATGTATGAGACCGGCTAGAATTGCATTTTGAGGGTCATAAATCCCCCACCAAAAACGCCTGCCTCATCAACTTGGGTGGATTGTAAAAGCCGACTTATACGAAGTCAATACTAGCACGTCGATCTCTTATAACTTTTGGATCTTACTTTTGAGGCTGCAACTCATCAATAAGCTGTGAAATCAACCACTTGGGCTGATATTTTAACAACTCTGTCGCAAAGACGAAAAAACCAAAAAAACGATGATTTATACTGATTTGCGTGATTTTATTTCTCAGTTGCAAGAAATGGGCGAATTAAAGCGAGTTTCGACGCCGGTTTCGCCGCATTTGGAGATGACGGAGGTATGCGACCGGGTGTTGCGCGCCGGCGGACCGGCGCTGTTGTTCGAGCAGCCCAGCGGTTACCACATGCCCGTGTTGGGCAATTTGTTCGGCACGCCGAAGCGGGTGGCGCTGGGCATGGGCGCCGACGACGTCAGCGAACTGCGCAAGATCGGCCACGTGCTGGCGCGCCTGAAGGAGCCGGAACCGCCGAAAGGCTTCAAGGACATGCTGGGCATGGGTTCGCTCGTAAAGGCGGTGTGGGATATGTCGCCGAAGGAAGTGAAGGGCGCCGCCTGCCACGACATCGTGTGGGAGGGCAAGGACGTCGACCTGTCGCGCCTGCCGATTCAATACTGCTGGCCGGGCGACGCCGCGCCCTTGATTACCTGGGGCCTGGTGGTGACCCGGGGGCCGAACAAGAAGCGGCAGAATCTGGGTATATATAGACAGCAGGTAATTGGCCCCAATAAAGTGATCATGCGCTGGCTGGCGCACCGCGGCGGCGCCCTCGATTTCCGCGAGCACGGCATCGTCACCAAGGGCGCGCCATACCCGATCGCGGTGGTGCTGGGCGCCGACCCCGCCACCATCCTCGGCGCCGTCACGCCGGTGCCGGACAGCTTGTCGGAGTACCAGTTTGCCGGCTTGCTGCGCGGCAGCCGCACGGTGTTGACGAAGGCCATTGGCAGCGAGTTGCGGGTGCCGGCGTCGAGCGAAATCGTACTCGAAGGTCATATCCTGCCCGATCCGAACCACCCGAGCGGCTACCAGCACGCGCTCGAGGGACCGTTTGGCGATCACACCGGTTACTACAATGAGCAGGACAGTTTTCCGGTGTTCACCATCGAGCGCATCACCATGCGCAGAAATCCCATCTATCATTCGACGTACACCGGCAAACCGCCGGACGAACCGGCCGTGCTCGGTGTGGCGCTCAATGAAGTATTCATACCCCTGCTGCAAAAACAGTTCAGCGAAATCACCGATTTTTATTTGCCGCCGGAAGGTTGCAGCTATCGGATGGCGGTGGTGCAGATGAAAAAGCAGTACGCCGGCCACGCCAAGCGCGTCATGTTCGGCGTCTGGAGTTTCCTGCGGCAGTTCATGTATACCAAATTTATCGTGGTGGTCGACGAAGACGTCAACATCCGCGACTGGAAGGAAGTCATCTGGGCCATCACGACGCGGGTCGATCCGCTGCGCGATACCACGATGGTCGATAACACGCCCATCGACTACCTCGATTTCGCCTCCCCGGTGAGCGGTCTGGGCAGCAAGATGGGCATCGATGCCACCAATAAATGGCCCGGTGAAACCAGCCGCGAGTGGGGCACGACGATCGCCATGACGCCGGAGGTCAAGGCGAAGGTCGACGCCATGTGGCAGGAGCTTGGCATTTGATTGGTTCCGATCCTACGCGCGATGAGGAATTTTCTTATTAGTGTGGGCCCGCTGCGGGACTAAGCTGTGGTTTTCTTTAAACGAGGAGAACCATTGTGGCAACCAGCAAAGACGACAACACCAAGAGCACCCGCGGCGGCACGCCGGAGCAGCACGCCGAGGCCGGACGCCAGAGTCACAAGTACGATACCTCGCGACAAACGGGAACGACCGGTTCGGGCTCCGTTGGTTCAGGAACGAGCGGCACCAT
>JAQGNM010000082.1 GCA_028291845.1 Massilia sp.
TTTTATAAAATTCTAAAAGCATTCGACCGTCCCTTACCTTAAAGATAAGAGATCAGCCGATTCGCAGTGTGAACCGCGAACCTTACGACAAGCTTGCAGCCCCCCGATTTCAATCCACACCGATTCAGACCGCAAACGCGCGTGCTTGTTCCGCATTATTTTGCGAACGACCGTACTTAAATGTGCTATTCTCGTTCGAGAGCCACCACCTTGTGGAAACAAAATGGGAAACAAAATGGGAGACAAGAATGCTTGATGCCGTCATCGTATCGACCGCCCGCACGGGCCTGGCCAAATCGTGGAAGGGCGGGTTCAACATGACCCACGGCGCCACCCTCGGCGGCCATGTGCTGGCCGCCGCCATCGAGCGCGCCGGCATCGCCCCCGGCGAAGTCGAGGACGTCATCATCGGCTGCGCCAACCCGGAAGGCGCCACCGGCGCCAACATCGGCCGCCAGATCGCCCTGCGCGCCGGCTGCCCGGTCACCGTGCCGGGCATGACGGTCAACCGTTTTTGCTCGTCCGGCCTGCAGACCATCGCCCTGGCGGCCCAGCGCATCATCGCCGGCGAAGGCGACATCTATGCCGCCGGCGGCGTCGAGTCGATCTCCTGTGTGCAGCAGGAAATGAACCGCCACATGATCGCCGAAGTCTGGCTGCAGCAAAACAAGCCGGAAATCTATTGGCCGATGCTGCAGACGGCGGAAACCGTCGCCAAGCGCTACAACATCAGCCGCGAGCGCCAGGATGAATATGGCGTGCAAAGCCAGCAGCGCGCCGCCGAGGCGCGCGCCAACGGCCGTTTCGACGCCGAAATCGTGCCGATGACCACCACCATGGGCGTGGCCGACAAGGCCAGCGGCATGCTGCTCACCCGCGAGGTGACCGTCAGCGCCGACGAAGGCATCCGCGAAGACACCACGCTGGAAGGCGTGTCGAAGATCCGCCCGGCCGTGCCGGGCGGCGTGATCAGCGCCGGCAACGCCAGCCAGTTCTCGGACGGCGCGTCGGTGTCGATCCTGATGAGCGGGGCGCTGGCGCGCGAACGCGGCATCGCGCCGCTCGGCATCTTCCGCGGCTTTGCAGTGGCCGGCTGCGAACCCGACGAAATGGGCATCGGCCCGATCTACGCGGTGCCGAAACTGCTGAAAAAAGCCGGCTTGACGGTGGCCGACATCGGCCTGTGGGAACTCAACGAAGCGTTTGCCGTGCAGGTGCTGTACTGCGCCGACACCCTGGGCATCCCGATGGACCGGCTCAACGTCAACGGCGGCGCGATCGCGGTCGGCCACCCGTACGGCGTGTCGGGCGCCCGTCTGGTCGGCCACGCGCTGATCGAAGGCAAGCGGCGCGGCGTCAAGTACGTGGTGGTGACCATGTGCATCGGCGGCGGGCAGGGCGCGGCGGGACTGTTCGAAGTCGTCTGAAAAAACGCCTAGCGCCACGCGCCGCGGCATCGGAGCACGGTGCCGTTTTTTCGTGTATCAACGATTCTTACAAGCCATGTCCTCGACCATACTTTCCCGCCGCGACCTCGATTTCATCCTGTTCGAATGGCTCGATGTCGAAGCGCTGACCGCGCGTCCCCGTTTTGCCGACCACAGCCGCGAGACCTTCAGCGCCGCGCTCGACACCGCCGAGCAGATCGCCAGCGACCTGTTCGCGCCCCACAATAAATTGTCCGACAGCCAGGAGCCGCATTTCGACGGCGAATCGGTCACCATCATTGCGCCGGTCAAGACGGCGCTCGACACCTACAGCGCCGCCGGCCTGATGGCGTCCGGCCAGGATTACGAGCTGGACGGCATGCAATTGCCCTCGGTGGTGGAAAAAGCAGTGGCTGCCTGGTTCACCGCCGCCAACGTCGCCACCTCGGCCTATATCTTTCTGACCATCGCCAACGCCAACACCCTGCTCAAGACCGGCACGCCGCGCCAGGTCGAGCAATTCGTCAAGCCGATGTTCGCCGGTGAATTTTTCGGCACCATGTGCTTGTCGGAACCGCAGGCCGGCTCCAGCCTGTCCGATATCACCACGCGCGCCGTGCCGGACCCGGTGGAGGGCCCCGACGGCGAGCGCCAATACCGCCTGAGCGGCAACAAGATGTGGATTTCGGCCGGCGAACACGAACTTGCCGGCAACATCGTGCACCTGGTGCTGGCCAAGATTCCCGGTCCCGATGGGAAATTGATTCCGGGCACGCGCGGCATCTCGCTGTTCATCGTCCCCAAGTTCTTGCTCGATGAAAATGGCAAACCGGGCGAGCGCAACGACGTGGTGCTTGCCGGCCTGAACCACAAGATGGGCAACCGCGGCACCACCAATTGCCTGCTCAACTTCGGCGAAGGCAAGTTCACCCCGCAGAGCAAGCGCGGCGCCATCGGCTACCTGGTCGGCACCGCCCACCAGGGCCTGGCCAACATGTTTCACATGATGAACGAAGCGCGCATCGGCGTCGGCCTGGGCGCCGCCGTGCTGGGCGTCACCGGCTACCTGCACGCGCTCGATTACGCCCGCAACCGCCCGCAGGGCCGCCATCCGGCCGAGAAGGACCCGGCCCAGCCGCCGCTGGCCATCATCCGCCACACCGATGTGCGGCGCATGCTGCTGGCGCAAAAGGCCTACGTCGAAGGCGCGCTCGGCCTGGTGCTGTACTGCGCCCGCCTGGTCGATGAACAAAATACTGCGGAAACCCCCGAGGCGCGCCGCCACGCCGGCCAGCTGCTCGACTTTCTGACGCCGATCGCCAAGTCCTGGCCCTCGCAATGGTGCGTCGAAGCGAACAGCCTGGCGATCCAGGTGCACGGCGGCTATGGCTATACCCGTGAATACAATGTTGAACAGTTTTACCGCGACAACCGCCTCAATTCGATCCACGAAGGGACGCACGGCATCCACGGGCTCGATCTGTTAGGGCGCAAGGTGACGATCCAGGACGGCGCCCTGTTCAAGGCGGTCGGCGCGGAACTGGCGGCGACGGTGGCGGCGGTGCGCCGCGACGGCGTCGCCGAACTGCTGGCTTATGCCGACCAGCTCGAAGCCGCCTGGCAGAATTTAAGCGCCGTCACCGCCACCCTGTACGGCACGGGCGATCTCAACAAGACGCTGGCCAACGCCAGCGTCTACCTGGAGGCGGCCGGTCACATCGTGGTCGCCTGGATCTGGCTGCAGCAGGCGCAGGTGGCGGCCGCCAAGCTCGCCACCG
This sequence comes from Massilia sp., assembly GCA_028291845.1. GTDB lineage: Bacteria > Pseudomonadota > Gammaproteobacteria > Burkholderiales > Burkholderiaceae_D > JAFCUW01. The sequence goes on from JAQGNM010000082.1 coordinate 3,206, forward strand.
AATCGAGCGACCTCGATTTCTACCGCGGCAAGCTGCAAGCCTGCCGCTACTTTTATCACTGGGAACTGCCGAAGGTCGGGCCCCAGCTGAAACTGCTGGCCAGCATCGACACCACCACGCTCGACATGCAGGACGCCTGGTTTTAATTAATTACCAAAACAAGAGAGACAAACATGCTGAAACACATCGTAATGTGGAAACTGAAAGACCCGGCCAATGGCGCCGAGATGAAGCGACGGCTCGATGAATGCGCCGCCATCGTGCCCGGCATCCTGACATTCGAAGTCAGCCTGGCGCAGAGCGGCCTGGAAGCGACCTTCGATGTGGTGCTCTACTCGGAATTTACCGACAAGGCTGCCCTGGACGCATATGCCTCGCACCCCACCCACGAGGCGCTCAAACCGTTTATCGGCGCGATCCGCTCGGAACGTCAATGCATGGATTACGAGGTCTGAGATGCGTACCAGCCAACAATTATTTTCTCTTGTCGGCAAAACCGCCCTGGTCACCGGCGGCTCGCGCGGACTGGGCTTGCAGATGGCCGAAGCGCTCGGCGAGCAGGGCGCGCGCATCATGCTGTCCGCGCGCAAACAGCTCGAATTGGACGAAGCCGTGTCTCATTTGAGACAGCAAGGCATCGACGCGGTCGCCTTCGCCGCCGACCTGGCCGAACCGGCCCAGATCGACGCCCTGGTCGGCGCCGCCATGGCCGAGCTGGGCCACATCGACATTCTCATCAATAACGCCGGCGCCACCTGGGGCGCGCCGGCCGAAGACCACCCGGTGGAAGCCTGGGACAAGGTGATGAATCTGAACGTACGCAGCATTTTCCTGGTCAGCCAGGCGGTCGGCAAGGCGTCGATGATTCCACGTGGCTATGGCCGCATTATCAACATCGCCTCGATCGCCGGTCTGTCCGGCAACCCGCCGGGTACCATGAAAACCATCGCCTACAACACCTCGAAGGCGGCGGTGATCAATTTTACGCGCACCCTGGCGGGCGAGTGGGGCGCCTACGGGATCACCGTGAACGCCATCGCGCCGGGCTTTTTCCCCTCGAAGATGACCAAAGGCGTGCTGGCCGCGATTGGCGAAGACAAGTTGGCGCGCGGCGCGCCGCTCGGACGCATCGGCGACGGCGAGGACATGAAGGGCGCGGCCGTGCTGTTCGCCTCGGACGCCGGCAAGCACATCACCGGGCAAACCCTGGCGATCGACGGCGGCGTGTCGGCCGTCTGACTACAACAATACGGAGACAAGCACATGAAAAATTTCAAGGGTAAAGTTGCCGTCATCACCGGCGCCGCCAGCGGACTGGGCCGCGAATTCGCCCTGCGCGCGCACGCGCTCGGCATGAGACTGGTGCTCGCCGACGTCCAGGCCGATGCACTCGAGCAAACCGGCGCCGAACTGGCGGCGGACGGGGCCCAGGTCACCACCCAAATCTGCGACGTCAGGAAGGGTGAACAGGTGCAGGCGCTGGCCGACGCGGCGATGGCGCGTTTCGGTGCCGTCCACCTGTTGTTCAATAACGCCGGCGTCGGTTCAGGCGGCTTGATCTGGGAAAATTCTGTAGCTGACTGGGAGTGGGTGCTGGGCGTCAACCTGTGGGGCGTAATTCATGGCGTGCGCGTGTTCACCCCGCTGATGCTGGCCTGCGCCAGGAACGACCCGGATTACGAAGGCCACATCGTCAACACGGCATCGATGGCGGGACTGCTGAACGCGCCGACGATGGGCGTCTACAACGTTTCCAAGCACGCCGTGGTGAGCCTGAGCGAGACCCTGTATCACGACTTGCAACTGGTCGAGGCGCCGATCCAAACCTCGGTGCTGTGCCCGTATTTTGTGCCGACCGGCATTTCTCAATCGCACCGCAACCGTCCTGACGACGTCAGGATGACGGCCGTCCCCACCGCCAGCCAGGCGGCGGCGCAGGCGATGACGGTGAAAGCGGTGGAATCGGGCAAGGTGTCGGCGGCTGATGTCGCCAGGATCACCTTTGAAGCGATTGCCGACGGCCAGTTCTACATCTACTCGCACCCGGGGGCGCTCGGTCATGTGGGCAGCCGCATGGAGGATATTGTGCATGGGCGCAATCCGGCGGATCCGTATGCGGCGACGCCGCATATTCGGGAGATGTTAAGGGCGAAGATGGGTGTGGCCTGATAATTGGAGCAGCAATCTTAGTTTTGCTTCATATCCAAGAATGGGACAGGCATCTGCGCGCTTCGCGCTTGTGCCAGTCCCCCTGCTATTGCCGCCACTTCATTGCAGGACTTTTTCGTGCAACTCCGCCGGCGCATCCTCGAACAGCTTCACCACCGTCGAGGTACGGGTGCCATACCCGGGCGACTCGATGCACACCGCCGACAAGGTACGCTCCAGGCCGATTTCGATGCCGGTGTCGGGCAAGCGCAGATCGGGTGCGCAAGTGGTGTCGGCCAGCATTTCAAAATAGGCGTCTTCGGGCGCCCCCTGGCACAGCAGGCTGGCGAACTGCGCCTTGGTGCGCACCACCTTCGGCCACGGCGCGTCGAGCAGGCCGTTGGAAATGCCGTAGATGCCCGGCCCCAGGGCCTGGCCGTTTCTGGGGTCGTCGACGGCGCGGTTCGAATACCAGTACAGGCCGTGACGGTCGCCCAGCACCAGGTTGAAACCGTTGTAGGCGATGCCGGCGTCGGCGATCGCGGCAATGTACTCGGGCGCCGACATGCAGCCGGCAAGGAAATCCGCCACCAGCGCGCCGCGCGAGGGCGCGTCCAGCCGGCGTTCATTCGGACCGCGGATATTGGTCAAGGCGGCAAAGCGCGAACCGCTTTGCGCGGTGGTGATGCCCATCCAGCTGCCGCCGCCCTTCAAATCGCGGCCGGCGTAGATGGCCGGATGCTCAGGCCACGGCGCGGCGGCAATGCTCGGGCGGTCATAGAATTCGTCGCGGTTGGCGCAGGCGACCAGCGGGGCGCCGGGCACGACCTGCCAGGCAAAGACGATCAGGCACATGGCGCACCTTTCACCGGGTCGAGGTCGGTAAATACTTCCACGTGACGCGCGCCGGCGGTGTATTCAGGCAGCCGCGCCGCGATCACCGCCGCGTCGAGCACGCTGTCAAATGCCGGGTCGACACCCGTGTAAATTTCCATCCAGGTCTGGCGGCCGTCGGCGGCCCCGGGCCGGCGCTTGAGCTGGCCGCGACCCAATTGCGCCTGCATGGCGCGCACGCGCCCAGCCAGGATGGCGGCGTCGGCTTCCGCCACCTGGTAATAGATATACAGATCACGCTCGTTCATGGGATTACACTTCGATCGCGTCGAGCGGGTAGGGCATGGTCAGGAAGGTCAGCGGTGCGCCGTCGGCGCTGCCCAGGTGGACGGCGGCGCCGTTCAGCACGGCCAGCTTCAGTTCGACCAGCACGTCGACCCCGCCCAGGCCGTTGTCGGCGGCGTTGACGATCATGCCGCAAGGTTGGCCGGGATCGCTGTCGGCGAACACCTCGTCACCGGGCTTGGCGCGCGCGTCGATGCTGGCCAGCGCGGTGCGGCGCTTGAGCTTGCCCAGGTACTGGCTGCGGGCAACGATTTCCTGGCCCGGATAACAACCCTTCTTGAAATTGACGCCGCCCAGCAGTTCGAAATTGACCATCTGCGGCACGAACTGTTCCTGGGTCTTCTGCGTAATGATCGGCACTCCGGCGTGGATCGACGACAGGGCCCAGGCCTGGTTGCCGGCCAGCGTCAATTGGGCGCGCAGGCCGCCGACCAGCTCGCGCGCGTGGGCAGGCGTGGTCAGCCACAGGAAACGCGGGGCGTCGAAGGCGTCGGCCACCCGGATGAGGGTGCCCATGTCGGTATCGACCTTGCCGTACGGTCCGCCCGGCAAGCTGCCGAGCGTCTCGCGCAGTGCAGTCTCGGCGGCGGCGCCGCCCAGCCCGAGGATCACCACGCCGTCGCCGGCATCGGCCAGCTTGGCCTTGGCGCGCATGACGAACATCGACAGACGCTTTTGCAGGGCAGGCTGCAGCTCGCGCGGCAACAACAAGTACACGCTTTCCGGCGAGCGCCATACCAGGAACGTTGCCTGCAGGCGGCCTTTCGGCGTGCAGTATCCGGCCAGGCGCGCTTCGCCCGTGCCCAGGTGTTCGACGTCGTTGGTCAGCTGATTGTGCAGGAAACTGGCGGCGTCCTCGCCGCTCACGCCGATCAGCCCGAAGTTGTCGAGGACGGCGACGAAACCGCCCGCCAGCGCGGCCGCGCTCAAGGCGCCAGCGCTGTCAGCGGCAAGCGCGTTATCATCGCTGTCGGATGAGCCACGCGCGGTGGCCCCATTGGCCGCCAGGTAATCATTCCATTGGTCCATAATTTCCCAATTACTTTCTATCTAAAGCATTATCATTACGGGTTCATTATAAAGATGTCGAGCCATTCCCGCCCACGGGGGCGAAAAACCAAAAGAACACGCATGGGCTTCATTAAAAAATTATTTATAACAGTCAGCGTCGCCAGCGTCGCCGCCATCGGCGCCTTCAGCTGGTGGGCCAAGCAGCCATTGACACCAGCCGGCAGCGCGCCCGCCGTGCCTTTCACGGTGCTGGCCGGCAGCGGCGTCGGCGCCGCATCGCAGCAAATCGCCGAAGCGGGCATTCCCCTCAACCCGTGGCTGTTTTCAGCGCTGGCACGGGTGACCCAGAAAGCCGGGCGTATCAAGGCGGGCAGCTATGAACTGAAGCCGGGCACCACGCCGCGGCGCCTGCTCGATCAACTGGTACGCGGCGAATTTGCCCAGGAATCGCTGACCATCATCGAAGGCTGGACTTTCCGCCAGATGCGCGCGGCGGTGGCGGCCAACCAGGGCTTGCGTCACGAGACGGCCGACATGTCCGACGCCGAGTTGATGAGCAAACTCTCGCCCGACTTCAAGGCGCCGGAAGGCTTGTTTTTTCCGGACACCTATCTGTTTGCCAAGGGCTCACCCGACATGCAGATCTACAAGCAGGCGCACAGCATGCTGATGACGCACCTGAACGATGCCTGGAAGAAGCGCGACCCGAGTTTGCCATATGCCACGCCCTATCAGGCCCTGACCATGGCTTCGATTGTCGAAAAGGAAACCGGGCAGAAGTCCGAACGGGCGATGATCGCCGGCGTGTTCGTCAACCGCCTGAAAACCGGCATGCTGCTGCAAACCGATCCCACCGTCATCTACGGCATGGGCGCCAAGTATGAAGGCAAGATCCGCAAGCGCGACCTGGAAACCGACACCCCGTACAATACCTATACGCGCGCCGGCCTGCCGCCCACGCCGATCGCCTTGCCCGGCCGCGAATCGCTCGACGCGGCCTTGCAGCCGGCCAAGACCGACGCCCTGTATTTTGTGTCGCGCGGCGACGGTACCAGCAAGTTTTCCGACAATCTGAACGACCATAACAAGGCCGTCAATCAATTCCAACGCTGAGCCACGTACCCGCATGACATCCGACAGCAGCAATCCCAGCCAGGCCGCCCACGGCAAGTTCATCAGTTTTGAAGGCATCGACGGTGCTGGCAAATCGACCCATATCGGGTTCGTCGCCGGCCTGCTCGAGGCGCACGGCAAATCCGTGGTCAGTTCGCGCGAGCCGGGCGGCACGCCGCTGGGCGAAGCGCTGCGCGACGTGCTGTTGCATCAGAAAATGCACCTGGAAACCGAGGCGCTGCTGATGTTCGCCAGCCGCCGCGAACACATGGCCCAGGTGATCGAGCCGGCGCTGGCGCGCGGCGACTGGGTCATTTCCGACCGTTTTACAGACGCCAGCTTCGCCTACCAGGGCGGCGGGCGCGGTCTCGACCTGGCCAAGCTGGAGGCATTGGAGCACTGGGTGCATCCGCAGCTGCAGCCGGATCTGACTTTGCTGTTCGACGTCCCGCTCGACGTTGCGCGTACCCGCCTCGACGCCACCCGCACCCTCGACAAGTTCGAGCAGGAACAAACTGTTTTTTTTGCAAATTGCCGCACAGAATACCTGCGCCGCGCCGCGCAATTTCCTCAGCGGATAGTGGTGGTCGACTCGACGCGCAGTATCGAAGAAACACGGCGTACCTTGACCGCGATTGTTGAGAAGTTACTTGAGCTATGATCATTCCGACCATCTTTGACACTCACTCAATGCCTTCGATATCGCTTCCAAGTAATTGATTCAATGAATAATATCCCGATTTATCCGTGGCAGCTGGCAGCTTGGCAGCAACTTCAAGTACTACGTGAACGTTTGCCGCACGCCATTCTTTTCCATGGCGAAGCCGGCACCGGCAAGTCCGATTTCATCGAGGCCTTTGCCCAGTCACTGCTGTGTGAAAGTGTGCGGCCGGACGGCTTTGCCTGTGGTGCATGCGCTTCCTGCGGCTGGTTTGCCCAGCATAATCACCCGGATTATCGCCGCGTGCGGCCCGAGGCGCTGGAGGACGAGTCTGGCGCCGAAGGCGAGGAGGGCGGCGACGACAAGAAAGCCAAGGCCACTAAAACGCCGTCGAAGGACATCAAGATCGAGCAAATCCGCCAGCTTGCCGATTTCATGAATATCTCCACCCACCGCCAGGGTTTGCGGGTGGTGGTCTTGTATCCGGCCGAGGCGCTAAA
>JAQGNM010000125.1 GCA_028291845.1 Massilia sp.
AGGCACCCTCCGGTGCCAGTCCCCCTACTAATAGCCGCCCGGATCCTCAGCAGCAGGGGGACTGGCGCCGCAGGTGCCTGTCCCATTGGGTGCGCACTCCCGCCTTAACTGAACACCATTACCGGCAGAGCCGGGTTTTTTAGAGGGACGCAACCCCGATTCAGATCCCGCTTCGCCTCGGAGGCGGGCACAGCCGCATCGCAAATTTTTACCCACTCTTGCCGCCGCTGGGCGCGCCTGAAATCGGTGGTGCGGGTTTGGTGTTGGCGCACCATCACGTCCACTCTCAAGCTGACCATTACTTTCCCTCATCTGAGCTGGCAACCCATTCCAGGACCGCGCCGCACGATAACGAAATGACCGCTATCAAGCGTGCCACCGGGAACCCCAAGCCGCTCTGTTGCTGTCGATTCTATGGGAACGCGGCCTGATTTTCTGGCGTGTCGGGCATCGAAACTGTTGTGCCGTCAACGAGCTTGACCTGGCGTCCTTGCCCGAGCCAATCAACGGGCTGCTGCTGCGTGAGTCGAGCGCCGATCTCACGTCCATGCGCGACAAAAGTCCAAGCGGCAGGCGCTTGCGCACATCGCAGTAGGCACCATTATTCGAACTGCTCGGTTTCTGCCCCGCCGCAACCTGCTCGCAGACGTTGCGAGCAAGCGCATTCTGGCAACTCTGATCGTCGCTTAAAACTTGCTCGACAAATAGGGTCAGTATCCGCAAAGGCCCATAAATTCGCTCGCGGTGAGGACCGACCTCAGCAGAAATCCAGCGTTGAAGTGACGCTGCGGCGATTACGTTGCCGATCCCGCCTTGAATTTGCTGCCGTCGATGGCGACGACGGCATCCGAAAAAAGATCGAGCTGCTGACACAGAACGACGAACTGACGACACACATTGCGGATCGCTTTTCCATTATCTTTTCTGAAGTTGGCGATCGTCTTGAAGTCGGGTTTTAGACGGCCCGTCAACCACATCAACTCGACATTTCGCTGTGCTTCACGTTCGAGGCGACGACTCGATTGAATGCGATTGAGGTAGCCATAGATATAAAGCTTCAGAAGAACGCCTGGATGGTATGCGGGGCGACCGGTCGCCGCTGGCTGGACGCGTTCGAACCCGAGGCCGGCGAGATCGAGCTGGTCGACGAATACATCAACCACTCGGACCTGGTTATCTTCATCGATATAGTCGTCCAGGAGCTCTGGTAGCATCGTGGACTGGCCGCGGTCTGCACCCTCTATAAAACGCTTCATTTGGCACCCCAGGTGATGAGATACTGGCTCAACGTTTACCGGTCAGGTTTCGTTTACATCGACTTACGTTTTTACACGGCCTGGGCCAGAAGCGGACGTCGATAGCATCGTATCCCCGCGGGGGCACGCAACCGCATGCAGGCGTGAAAAACCCGCCGTAGCGGGTTTCATGAGCAGCTTTTAAACGACAAGTGGTCAGTAGCGCTCCAGCCAAGCCGCGTAAGGCGCGGGCAGCGTCCACGACGCCTTGTCGACCTTGAGTTCTCTGGCCGCGAAATAAGCCCAGTGTGGATCGGCCAGATGCGCTTTCCCGACCATTACGAGGTCGAGGACTTCATCTCTGACGACCTGCTCCGCAATGGCTGGCGTACCGAAGCCCCAGGCCGACGAGACCGGGATGCCAGCCTCGCGGCGCACGCGCTCGGCGATCGGTCCCATGAATGCCGGGCCCCATGGAATTGCCGTACCCGGAATGGTGAAACCGATGCTGACACTGAGCATGTCCAGGCCGGCATCTTTGAACTGGCGCACCAGGCCGATCGAGTCGAGCAGCGTTTGTTCGTCGCGGCCATCGTATTCGATGACGCCGAAACGCAGCGTCAGCGGTAGGTGCTCGGGCCAAACAGCGCGTACGGCGCGCAGGGTTTCGAGCAGGAAACGCGAACGGTTCTCCAGGCTGCCGCCATAGATGTCGTCACGCTGGTTCGAGTGTTCCGAGAAAAAGCTTTGGGCCAGGTAGCCGTGCGCAAAGTGCAGTTCCAGCCATTCAAAGCCTGCTTCACGGGCGCGGACAGCCGTATCGACGAAGTTTTGCGTGACGCGAGCGATATCGTCCAGCGTCATGGCGCGCGGTATTTTCGACAAATTTTCGCCGAATGCGATCGCCGACGGGGCAATGGTCTCCCAACCGCGTGGGTCGCCTTCTGCGATATGGTCGTCGCCTTCCCATGGCTTGTTGGCGCTGGCCTTGCGACCGGCATGGGCGATCTGGATGCCGGGCACCGAACCGGCTGCCTTGATAGCGCGCACGATCGGCACGAAGGCCTGCATTTGCTCGTCATTCCACAGCCCAAGGCAGCCTGGAGTGATGCGTCCCTCCGGCGCGACAGCGGTCGCTTCGACTACCACCAAGCCAGCGCCGCCCCGCGCGATACTGGCGTAGTGCGGCAAATGCCACTCGTTCGGCATGCCGTCGGTGGCCGAATACTGGCACATTGGCGGCACCGCAATGCGGTTGCGCAAGGTGATGCTTTTCAGCGTATAAGGCTGGAATAGTGCTGACATGGAATTCCTTTCAGATAACTGGTACGATAGTTCTACGATTTACGAACAATGGAACAAGTATAACCCAAGGTGTATGATGCTGCACATGCGCCCCTATTCCCACCCTGCCGTCAGTGATGTCAACGTCGAACGCGTACTATATGCGCTGAGTGATCCGATTCGTCTGGGCATCGTGCGCCAACTGGCGCAACACGGGCCCGCCACCTGCGGCGACCTTGACGGCGGCCGCCCAAAGTCGACCATGTCGCACCACTTCAAGGTGCTGCGCGAAGCCGGCCTGGTACTGACTGAAAGCGCCGGCACGACCCATATGAATACATTGCGCCGCGCCGACATCGACGCCCGCTTCCCGGGCCTGCTGGCGGCGCTGCTGCCCGCTTGATGCCGGCGCTACCCGTCTGGCTTATTGGCTGGACTGCCCCGTCGAATCCCAAGCCACGCAAAGCGTGTTTCGTCATCGGGAAACCATTACGAGTCCTTGAAACACGCGACGGTTGAGTAAGGGCTGAATATGTTGGGCCAGAGAGTCGACATACTCGGGGATCGGTCTTAAACGAAGCTTGTTCTCTGCTAAGAGTCCAGCGGGCGCCGATTAATGCTTAAATCAGCGTTAATATAACGGTCTCCAATGAGTCGGTACGGGACTGTCGTGACAATCCACGATTTTCCCGCTGAGCACGTTGCTATCATGCTGCGACAGGCCGGTTTCGGCCAGAAGCGGCCATCTGGAGCAGATGTCAAGCTGGGGCTCCGGGCGGGCGTCACTGAGTGTAGTAACCCACCCCGAGCACGAAATCTTCGACGCGCTTAACGAAAGAACGTTTTTTTTCAACCTTATTGGTAGTGTAGTTGAGCCACATGTAGTCCACCGAGCCCTCGCCCTGAGTTGCAATGACTCGCATGATGTCCTTTCCAAACGGCTTGCCGGCGGCATCTTTCGTGTCGCGTAGCGAGACTCCTACCAGCGTCGGGGCCGCACTATTTGCGAAATAGATTCCATCCATGTTTATAGCAAACACATATAGCGGCCCCTTGTGGAAATCTCCGCTGGGATCGTTGAATGCGCAAAAAGCCCTTGCCGGTCCCACTTTCTCTTGATAGGCGACCGCTTTGGTGAGCAGGTCTTTAGCTTGTTCGGGACCCGGGTCTGCGGCGAGCGAGGAGCATGCGACGACCGTCATCAAGATGGCTGCGGCGCGTGAAAAGATTACTGGAAGTTTCATGGAAGGTCCTCTTGAAGTCCGAGAACAAATATTGGCCCCATCGAACGCGGCGCGCCAAGATGACTACGGCTACAAAATGGCACGGATTTACCGATTAGTAGAGAAAACGTTAATGCCGGTGAGTTGAGGTATCTTGAGATATCTCATAGTGATCGAAGTTTATCCACTTCCTCTTATGACGCTCGCGTTAGCGACGGGCGCGCTACGTCATAGTCAGACCTCCAGACGCAACCCCGATTCATACCTGGCTTCGCCTCGAAGGCCAGCGCGACCACCTCACCAATTTATAAAACCGCTTGCTGACCCGGGCGCCGTTCCCGAGGCGAACGATGAACAGAATTGGGGTTGCGTCGCCCCTAAAATGCCCGGCTCTGCCGGGCGTTTTTGTCTGACCATCTTTGCGCTTCTAAGCCGGTTTTGCCCTTGGCTTACTGACCAGGCCCAAACAAAAGTAGGGGTGTACTTTTGTTTGCTTTAGTAT
>JAQGNM010000160.1 GCA_028291845.1 Massilia sp.
GCATGAAATCTGCGAGCTGCTGACCCGCCAGGCGCCGCTGCCGGCGCCCAGCCACGGCCGCCTGTCGCGTCTGTCGCGCAGTTTTCCGGTCACGCCGACGGTGGATTTGCGGCCCGACGAAAAGGGACAATACTATTTGTTGTCGGTATCGGCGGCGGACCGCACCGGCTTGCTCTATTCGATCGCCAGCGTGCTGGCGCGCCACCGCATCAACCTGCACACCGCCAAGGTGATGACCCTGGGCGAGCGGGTCGAAGACGTGTTTCTGGTCGACGGCGCCGGGCTGGCCACGGCGCGCAATCAAATCCAGCTCGAAACCGAGTTGCTGGATGCCTTAAAAGTATAAGAAAGTATGACTGAATGAGTGAATTGTTAAGACTGTCGAAACGCATGTCGGAACTGGGCCTGTGCTCGCGCCGCGAGGCCGACGAGTGGATCGCCCGCGGCTGGGTGCGGGTCGACGGCCGGGTGGTGTCAGAACTGGGCAGCAAGGTCTATCCCGAACAAAAAGTGACGGTCGAGCGCCAGGCCGCCGCCGAGCAAAGCAAGCGCGTGACGGTGCTGATCAACAAGCCGATGGGCTACGTCAGCGGCCAGGCCGAGGATGGCTACACCCCGGCAGTGGCGCTGATCAAGGCGGAAAACCGCTGGGCCGACGATCCGTCGCCCGAGACCTTTCATCCGACCCAGCTGCGTTCCCTGGTGCCGGCCGGGCGCCTCGACATCGACTCGGTGGGCCTGTTGATCCTGACCCAGGACGGCCGCGTCGCCAAGACCCTGATCGGCGAAGACACCGTCATCGAAAAGGAATACCTGGTGCGGGTGCAGTACACCAAGCCGGGCACCCTGCCCGAGGCGGATCTGAAAAAACTGTGTTTTGGCCTGTGGATGGATGGCAAACCGCTGCTGCCGGCCAAGGTGCGCTGGCAGAATGAGGATCAGCTCAGCTTTACCTTGAAAGAAGGTAAAAAGCGCCAGATCCGGCGCATGTGCGACATGGTCGGCTTGAAGGTGCTCGGCTTGAAGCGGGTGCGGATCGGTAAGGTAAAACTTGGGGATTTGCCGGTGGGGCAGTGGCGGTATTTGCGGCCGGACGAGCAGTTTTAAGTTGCTGGTTACGAGGCATGGGACAGGCACCTTCGGTCCGAACGCGGCCCGGCCAATCCCCCTACTGCTCGTGCCGGAGGGGGGACTGGCACCGCAGGTGCCTGTCCCATGCATGCATACTACTCAAACACCTTCAATTTCAGCTGCACCGAAATCCCCCCATACAACCGGTCCTTGTAACTCGGCACAAAGCCGATATTCACCCCTACCCGCCGGTATTCGAAGGTCGCCGCCGGAATCAAGGCGGGGAACCAGCCGCCGCCGCGGGTTTTCGGGTAGCCGTTGAAGGCGCCGATCACCGCGCCCAGGCGCAGCGGGCCGATCGAATACGGCTGCCATATCCCGCCGACGTAATTGGAATAAGCGCGGTCGCTGTTGTAGAAGCGGCCGGCGGTGGCGGCCAGGTCGCCCCTGAAACGGTATTCGACCCCGAGACCGGTGTTCGAGCCGTTCAGGTCCTTGTCGCGATCAAAATGGTACGTCAGAAAGCCGCTGTCGATCCACAGCTGGCCTTGTGGCGCCGGATCGATGCGCGTGAAAACGTCGTCGGCGTGGGCTGCCGGCAGCGCCACCATCGACAACAGCAGCGCCGCCTTAATCGTCTTCATCCGGATCGAGTTCGGGAAACATCACGCTGGTAAACCCGAACCGCGAAAAATCGGTGATGCGCATCGGGTAGAGGATGCCGTGCAGGTGGTCGACCTCGTGCTGCACCACGCGCGCGTGAAAACCTTCGGCGTCGCGCACGATGGGCGCGCCGTGTTCGTCCACGCCTTCATAATGCAGGCGCGTAAAACGCTCGACCACGCCGCGCAGACCCGGCACCGACAGGCAACCCTCGAAGGCTTCGTCCATCTCGGCCGACAGCGGCGTCAACTTCGGGTTGATCAGCACCGTCTGCGGCACCGGCGGCGCGTCGGGATAGCGGGCGTTGTCCTTGAAGCCGTAGATCACCAGCTGCAGGTTGACGCCGATTTGCGGCGCCGCCAGCCCGGCGCCGTTGGCCGCGTGCATGGTGTCGAACATATCCGCGATGAGTTCCTTCATCTCTGGCGTGTCGAATTCGGTGACCGGTTCGGCCACCCGCAGCAAGCGCGGGTCGCCCATTTTCAGGATTTCACGGACTGTCATGACGTTTTTGCGTCCTTGTTGATCTGGTCGAGGAAGGCGCGATAGCCGGCGCCGGTCTCCGGGTGTTTCAAGCCCATCGCCGTCATCGCCTCCAGGTAACCCAGCTTGGAGCCGCAATCGTAGCGCTGGCCGGCGTAACGATGGGCCAGCACCCGTTCGTCGCCCATCAAGGCGGCGATGCCGTCGGTGAGCTGGATCTCGCCGCCGGCGCCGCTGCCGAGGTTTTCGAGGTGATCGAAGATTTTCGGGGTCAGCACGTAGCGGCCCACCACCGCCAGGGTCGATGGCGCCACCTCCGGTTGCGGCTTTTCAACGATACCCGACACCAGTTCCAGGTTTTGCCGGTAGGGCGAAGCGCTGACGATGCCGTACTGGCGGGTGTTCTCGCGGGCCACGTCCTGCACCGCCAGCAGCGAGCATTTTTCGTAGTTGTAGATCTCGGTCATCTGCGCCAGCACCGGGGGGTGGCCTTCGGCGTCCATGAAGTCGTCCGCCAGCAGCACGGCGAACGGCTCGTTGCCGACCACCGGACGGGCGCACAGCACGGCGTGGCCCAGGCCCAGCGGAGCCGACTGGCGAATGTAGATGCAGGTGATGTGTTTCGGGATGACGTTGCGGACGAAGTCGAGCAGCGCCTGCTTGCCGGCCGCTTCCAGTTCGGCTTCGAGCTCGTAGGCCTTGTCGAAATGGTCCTCGATGGCGCGCTTGTTACGGCCGGTGATGAAGATCATCTCGGTAATGCCGGCGGCGACCGCTTCCTCCACCGCGTACTGGATCAGCGGCTTGTCGACGATGGGCAGCATCTCCTTGGGCTGGGCCTTGGTGGCCGGCAGGAAGCGGCTGCCGAGGCCGGCGACGGGAAAGACTGCTTTGGTGATTTTTTTCATTATTTTAAAGTTAATTAAGTGGAGGCGGCACGGCCATGTCAACTGCATTATGCCTTCAAGGCGCGTTCGACTCCAGCAAGCTGACCAGCGCCGCCTCGTCGAGGATGGTGAGCCCGAGCTCCTCGGCCTTGGCCAGCTTGCTGCCGGCCTCGGCGCCGGCGACGACGTAGGCGGTCTTTTTCGACACCGAGCCGGACACCTTGCCGCCGGCCGCCTCGATCAGCGCCTGCGCGGCGTCCCGGCTCAAGGTCGGCAAGGTGCCGGTGAGCACAAAGGTTTTGCCCGACAGCGCCCCGGCCGGCCGGGTCATGACATGCTCGCCCTCCTTCCAGCGCAGCACCGCCCGCAGGCGCGCCACCAGCTCGAGATTGACCGGATCGGTGAGGAACTCCGCAATCGAGCGCGCCACCACCGGGCCGACATCCAGCACTTCGAGCAGCTGCAGGCCGCCTTCGAAGCTTGCCGCGTGCAGCAGCGCGTCGAGGTTGCCGAAGTGCTGCGCGAGCGCCTTGGCGGTCGATTCGCCGACGTTGCGGATGCCCAGCGCGTAAATAAAACGCGCCAAGGTCGTGTCTTTAGATTTTTCCAGCGCGTCGACGACGTTTTGCGCCGACTTGGCGGCCATCCGGTCCAGGCCCTTCAATTTGTCGACATCGAGCGCGTACAAATCGGCGGCGGTGTCGATCAAGCCCTTGTCGACCAGTTGTTCGATCAGCTGGTCGCCCAGCCCCTCGACGTCGATGGCGCGGCGCGAGACGAAGTGAAACAGGCCCCCTTTCTTCTGGGCGCTGCAATGGGTCCAGCCGCCGGAGCAGCGCGCCACCGCCTCGTCTTCCAGGCGCACGATGGGCGAGCCGCACACCGGGCAATTGGCCGGCATGACGAACTCGCGCACGCTAGCCGGACGGCGCTCCGGCACATAGGCGACCACCTCGGGATTCACGTCGCCGGCGCTCCGCACGATGACGGTGTCGCCGATGCGGAGTTCCTTGCGGAGCAGATCTCCCTCGTTGTGCAAGGTGGCGTTTTCCACAGTCACGCCGCCGACGATCACCGGCGCCAGGCG
>JAQGNM010000162.1 GCA_028291845.1 Massilia sp.
TTTTAGCTTTCATCCAAGCCGAAGGGGCGGCGGCACATAGCGGACGTTTACTTCTCGAAAGTTGAAGGGGCCAATCAACTCTCCCGGCAGGTCTCAGGGTCATCCATTAGCCAGCCCGTGTCAATGACAAAATACTCTCCCGGCGTCGCGATTTTTTAATCGCGGCGCAATCCTTCCCGACCCGTGCATTTCGGCCTGTCGCGCCCGTTTTCTCGTTGTCTGGTTTGCGAACAATTCGCACCAGTCATCCATCAGGTTCTACCACCGCGATCGACTGCATCGCGGGCCCAGGCAGCCTTCTGGCTGCCCCAGAAAAACATTGGTTCCGTCTCGCGTCCCAAATTGGGTTACAGATCCATGGTTACCGAACGAGTCGGTCCCACCCTTGCGTGGCTCGCGATCCGGGCGATTGCCTGTTGCACTGGCGGCGGTGGTCAGCGTCCAATCAGATCTGGTGGCTCAATGTCCAACCCTCGTGCTGGCTCGCTGGCACCGCCCTGAACGGTCATGAAAAACAGCGTTTTTCGTCGAATACGGTTTGCTCCTTGAGCATGTGGTAACAGGCCCGCGCTATCTTGTGCGCCACTGCCTTGGTGGCCACTGCGCCGTTCGTGCGGGCTTTCTTGCGGTCATAGAAGCGTTTGGCTGAAGCGCTAAATGAGGCAATCCGAGGGTCATCCATTAGCCAGCCCGTGTCAATGACAAAATATTCTCCCGGCGTCGCGATTTTCAATCGCGGCGCAATCCTTCCCGACCCGTGCATTTCGGCCCGTCGCGCCCGTTTTCTCGTTGTCTGGTTTGCGAACAAGTCGCACCAGTCATCCATCAGGTTCTAGCACCGCGGCCGACTACACCGCGGGCCCAGGCAGCCGGCTGGCCGCCCCAGAAAAACGTTGGTTCCGTCTCGCGTCCCAATTTGGGAGGGGCTGCGCCGGGCGATGCGGGCTCGTCGTGCGGATCGTCCTGCGAATTCATGATGAATGTGCAGCCGGACGGCCGCTGATTGCTGGTTGCTTATTAGACCACTATAAAAACTTTCGGTCGAGAACTAAGCGAGCAAGGCTGGTGGGAACGACGTTACGAGTGGGCTGTCTCGCGCTAAGCGCAGCCGCAAAGACACGTGCGACTTTTTGTATTTACGCGAGCCCCGGCTGCCATCTCCCCAGGAGATGGCTCCGTCGCTATTTACGTCTTTACTCATTAGACAGCCGAATGCATGATCAAGCTATATTCCTTCGTAACAATGATTCTTCGGCTGAAGGGCATCTCCCGGCAGCCTACGCGGTAAAACAAAGCTCAAAAAATGGAGACAAAAGTGCAACTTACAAAACAACAGATTGCAGACTATCACCGGGACGGCTTTCTGATCATCCCGGACGTGTTCGACGCGGAAGAGGTCAACGCGCTCAGGTCGGAGATCGAACGCCTGACGCATCTGGAGTACAAAACCATCTTCCGCGAGCGCGAAGGCGCGGTGCGTTCGATCTTCCAGGCGCACGACGACGCGGTACCGGTCTACTCGCCCGCCATTCGCGCGCTGACCCGCTCGCCGAAAACGCTGGCGCCGGCCATGCAACTGCTGGGCGACGACGAGGTGTACATCATGCACACCAAGATCAACGTCAAGCCAGCGCTCGAGGGCACCGGTTGGCTGTGGCACCAGGATCATGGCTATTGGGTGCACGACGGGTATCCGGACGACGACCTGCTTACCGCCCTGGTGATGTTGGGCGACACCAAGGAAATCCAGGGCGCGCTCTACATCATTCCCGGCAGCCACAAATTTGGCCTGCAGGATCACTACTTTGACGACAGCAAGGCAGCGTACCAGCTTCCACAGCGCGCCGTGCAGATCGATCGCCTGAAGGAAGTGATGATGTCATCGCCCGAACCGGTCCCCATCGTCGGCAAGGCGGGTACGCTGGTGCTGTTCCACTGCCTGACGATCCACGGATCGGGCGTCAACATGTCCCGCGACAACCGCTGGCAGGCCTATATCACCTACAACCGCTGCGCCAATCCCCCGCGTGATGTCGAGAAGCCCCGTGGCGAATTCACGCGTTCGATGAACTGGGCGCCCGTCGCGGTCGAAGACCGCGCGATCGCCGAGGGTGCGCACGCGCCATCATAGTGCCGGCAATGCGGGCGGCATGTGCTGCCCGCATACCGCTCCAGTTGCCGTCGTGGGCGCTGTAATGCGTCAGGCGGGGCTGCACGACCCTGGCGGCCGAGTCGCCAACATCCGCAAAACGAGTCAGTCGGCAAAGTGGCGGGCACCTTGCCCAATTCCCGCGACCAGCGCAAGGAAAGGGCCTGCGCATTGCGGGAAGCAGGCTGGCGGCTGACGGGATCGGCACCGTAAGCCAGAAATGTAGTTGATTCAAGCGGCATCGCGCTCCCTGGAACCATCGGACTTGGGGCAAGTCCAGGGCGGGGGCGTGGATGTCGCGCGGTTACCCAGACGAAAACAATACTAGGAGACAACGTCATGTACACCCAAGCGATCGATTACGAACCGACACGGGAACAGCAGTCGCATGCTTACGCCAAGGTCACGGCGCGCATCATCCCATTCCTGTTCTTCTGCTATGTCGCGGCCTACCTCGACCGCGTGAACGTCGGTTTCGCCAAGCTCCAGATGATGAGCGACCTCGGCCTGAGCGACGCCGCCTATGGACTGGGCGCCGGCGTGTTCTTTATCGGGTATTTGCTGTGCGAGGTCCCCAGCAACCTGATCATGATGAAGGTGGGCGCGCGCCGCTGGATCTCGCGGATCATGGTCACATGGAGCATGGTTTCCGCGGCGATGATGTTCGTCACGACGCCGACCAGTTTCTATATCCTCCGCTTTCTGCTGGGCGTGGCCGAGGCCGGCTTCTTTCCGGCGATCGCGCTGTACCTGACGTACTGGTTCCCGCCGTCGCGCTGCGCCAAGGCCACCGCGTTGTTCATGACCGCGATCCCGATGTCGGGCGTGTTCGGCGGTCCGCTGTCCGGCTACATCCTGCACTCGATGAGCAACCTCGGCGGCCTCGCTGGCTGGCAATGGCTGTTCCTGATCGAAGCGCTGCCTTCGCTCATCCTTGGTATCGCCGCGTTCTTTTTCCTGGACGACCGGGTCGAGGATGCGAAGTGGCTGACCGCGGAGGAGCGCGCCATATTGGCCGCCGATCTCCGGAATGAACAACAACATCGGCACCTTAACTCGCTGCGCGAAGGCTTTGCAAACAAGAAGATCTGGCTGCTGAGCATCATGTTCCTGTTTTTCACGATGGGCCTGTACGGCATCAGTTTCTGGCTTCCCACCATCATCAAGCAGACCGGCGTCGCCGATCCGCTCCATGTCGGGCTGCTGACGGCGATACCATACGGGGCGGCCGCCATCGCGATGGTCCTGGTCAGCAGGAGTTCCGACGCGCGGCGCGAGCGCCGCTGGCACGTGGCAATCCCTGGTTTGATCGGATCACTGGGCCTGCTGGTCAGCGCGCTCAATTCGCACGACACGACGATCTCGCTGGTCGCGCTGACGTTCGGCACTGCCGGCGTGCTGACCACGATCTCGCAGTTCTGGGTGCTTCCGCCGAGCTTCATGGGCGGCGCCGCGGTTGCTGCGGGCTTCGCGGTCGCCAACACGATCGGCAGCATCTCTGGTCTCGTTGCACCGTATGTGATTGGCCTCGTGCAGGGGGTCACCCATAGCACCGCCGGCGGCGTCCTTGCGCTTGCGGCGTGTGGCGTCCTTGGCAGCGCCATGGTATTCATGATCGATGCAAAGTCGGTGAACCACTGATCTGGTGGTGCAGTCTCGTTCCTTACCTAAGTCATTTTGAGGGCAGCATGGAAGACCTGAAGAAGTATCAGATGTACATCGGCGGCGAGTGGGTCGACGCCGCCTCGGGGGTTTATTTCGAAACCGATAACCCCTACACGGGCAAGCCGTGGGCGCTGATTCCGCGCGGCGGCGAGCAGGACGTCGATCGTGCGGTGAACGCCGCTCACCGCACGCTCAACTCTGCCGAGTGGCGCGGCATGACAGCGTCCAGGCGCGGGCAACTGCTGCGAGCGCTGGGCGACATGCTGGGCGAACACGCGCCGCACCTGGCCGAGATCGAGGTGCGCGATAACGGCAAGCTGTATGCCGAGATGAGTCAACAGACGGAATATCTCAGGCAGTGGTACTACTACTTCGGCGGCCTTGCAGACAAGATCGAAGGCGCGGTCATCCCGGTCGACAAGGCTGACAATTTCACCTTCACCCAATACGAGCCGCTGGGGGTCATCGCCGCCATCATTCCCTGGAACTCACCCCTGTTCCTGGCCGCGTGGAAAATTGCGCCCGCGCTCGCCGCAGGAAATACGCTCGTCATCAAGCCGTCCGAGTTCACTTCGGCATCGATGCTGGAATTCGCCAGGATCTTCGAGAAGGTCGGCTTTCCGGCTGGCGTCCTGAACGTCGTCACCGGCTTCGGCGTCGAGGTGGGCGCCCCGCTGGCGGTGCATCCGCTGGTTGCCAAGGTCGCGTTCACTGGCTCGGAGGCGACCGGCAAGCGGATCTATGCCGCTGCTGCCGAAGGCCTCAAGAAGGTGTCTCTCGAGCTGGGCGGAAAGTCTGCAAACATTGTTTTCAAGGATGCGCACGTGGATAACGCCGTCAAGGGCGTCATCTCGGGCATCTTCGCTGCCTGCGGCCAGACCTGCGTAGCAGGCTCGCGGCTGCTCGTGCAACGTAGCATCCACGACCAATTCGTCGATAAACTGGTCGATCTTGCGCGCACCGCGCGCCTCGGCGATCCAATGCTGTCGACAACGCAGCTGGGCCCGGTCACCAATCGCCCCCAGCTGGCGAAGATCCTCGATTACATCGGCATCGCCAAGCAGGAGGGCGCGGAGGCGGTGATCGGCGGCAAGCAGCCACAGGACGCCGCCCTGCAAGCCGGCTGGTTCGTCGAACCGACGATTTTCACCGGGGTCGCCAATTCGATGCGGATCGCTCAGGAAGAGGTCTTCGGGCCGGTATTGGCGGTCATCCCGTTTGACGACGAAGATGAGGCGGTTGCCCTGGCCAACGACTCCAACTATGGCCTCGCCGCAGGCCTCTGGACCAGCGACTACCGCCGCGCCTTGCGGCTTCCTTCGCGCTTGCAGGTGGGCACCGTATGGGTGAACACTTACCGGGTGATGAGCTACATGGCGCCCTTCGGCGGCTACAAGCAGAGCGGCATCGGCAAGGAGAGCGGCCAGGACATGATCAAGGATTATCTCCAGAAAAAGACTGTCTGGATGTCGACGCAAGAAGAAGTCCCCAACCCGTTTATCATCCGGTGACCGCCACTATCCCCTCACGCCTGCACATATGAAGCTCGACCCTTACTCCCTGCGACTGTTCGTTCGAGTGATCGAAGAGGGCACGATCATGGGCGCCGCCGAACATGAGCACATCGCGCCCTCTGCGGTGAGCAAGCGGGTCAGTGAGCTTGAGACCATCCTCAACGCGCACTTGATCGAGCGAAGCAACAAGGGGATCTTGCCCACCGAGGCGGGTATCGCGCTGCTTGGGCTCGCGCGCAACGTGTTGCACGGCCTGGATGACATTTATGTCCAGATGCGTGACTATTCCAGCGGCATGCGCGGCTACGTGCGGATGTTTGCGAACATCTCGGCGATCACGCAGTTCCTGCCGGCAGAGTTGAACTTGTTCCTGGCCAAGTTTCCGCTGGTGGAGGTGCATCTTGAGGAGAAGATCAGCTCGACGATCACCAAATCTTTGGCGGAGTCGGTGGTCGACATCGGGATATTCACATCCGGCACGTACGCCGGAGAGATCGAGACATTTCCGTATCGCTCTGACGATCTGGTGTTGATCACCCCGGTGAATCATCCGCTTGCTACCCAGGATGCGGTCTCGTTCAGCGATACCCTGGAATATCAATATGTCGGTCTGCATGCCGGCGGTTCGATGAATGTCACGCTGACGAACGCCGCGAGCCGCGCGAACCGGTCCATGAAGATCCGCGTGCAGGTGACGAGTTTCGACGCGCTGTGCCTGATGGTCGAAGCCGGCCTGGGCATCGGCATCTTGCCAAGGATCAGCGCAGAACTTTTCGTCAAGGCCTTGAACGTCAGGATGGTGACGCTCGAGGAGCCCTGGGCGAATCGCGAACTGGTCATCGGGGTACGCAGCTACGACGCCCTCCCGGCTGCGGCGCGGTGCCTGGTCGACCACCTGCGCAGGCCATCTTCAGACGAAGCTTTTTGAATCGCGCGTCAATCCATCAGGATCGACGCCTTATTGAACAACACACTATCCGACCACATCATGGACACGAACAAAGCACTTCCGCTGGCTGGCATTCGCATATTGGAGATGGGCTCGTTAATCGCAGGTCCGTTCGCCGCCAAGATCCTGGGCGAATTCGGCGCCGAGGTCATCAAGATCGAGCCCCCGGTGACCGGCGACCCGTTACGCAAATGGCGCAAGCTGCACGAGGGTACGTCGCTCTGGTGGCAGGTTCAATCGCGTAACAAAAAGTCCGTCGCCGTCGACCTCAAGTCGGAGAAAGGGCGTGAGCTCGTTCGCAAGCTTGCCTGTTCGTGCGACATCGTGATCGAGAATTTTCGTCCCGGCACGCTGGAGGGTTGGGATCTCGGCTGGGAGACACTGTCGGCACTCAACCCGCGTCTGATCATGCTGCGCATCTCCGGTTACGGCCAGACAGGACCATATCGCGACC
>JAQGNM010000179.1 GCA_028291845.1 Massilia sp.
GGCCAAGGCCAAGGCCAAGGCCAAGGACACCGAAGATCCGGGCCGCTGGCTGGTGGTGGTGAACTGGTATCAGCAGGGCATGCTGCCGGACGGGGTGGCGGTCAGCGCCGCCACCCTCGACGCCCTGGCGACCACCCGCCCGATCCTGGTTCGCTCCTCGTTCGGCCACTCGGTGCAGCTCAATTCGCGCGCGATCGCGCTGGCCGGCATCAAGCGCGATACGCCGGATCCGGCCGGCGGCAGGATCGCGCGCGATGGTGCCGGCGCCGCCACCGGCCTGCTGGAAGACGCCGCCCAGGACCTGGCGATGGACCTGCTGCCTGCCTTGAGCGTGGCCGAAAACCTGGCCGCGTCAAGCAAGGCGCTCGTTGCCATGCGCGCCCAGGGCATTACCAGCTTTCTCGATGCCTATACCGATCCCGAAACAATGACCGCGTTTGCCACCCTGCAGCGCCAGGGCAGGCTGACGGCGCGCGCCCACTTCGGCGTGCTGATCGACCTGAAAGATGAAAAAAACCAGGGGGCGACGCCGCGCAGCGCGGTGGAGGAGATTCTCAAGCAGCAAAAACAGTTCGACCAGGGGCCCACCGTGGCAGCGCCATCGATGCAGGTGCGTCACGCCAAGCTGTTCATGGACGGCGTGATCGCCGCGCCGGCGTTCACCGGGGCGATGCTCGAACCCTACCTGGTCGACCGCGGCACGGCCGGCAAGCCCGACTGGCAGCCCGGTCCCAGCCGCGGCCCCGACACCTATTTCTCGAAACAGCTGCTCACTGCCACTTTGAATGAACTGGCACGGGCGAAGATCGATCCGCACCTGCACGTCGATGGCGACCGCGCCGTGCGCGTTGCGCTCGACGCCATCGAAGCGGTGCGCGCCACGCCTGCCGGCAAGCTGGCGCGGCCCGCGCTGGCGCACGACGAGATTGTCGATCCGGCCGACTACCGGCGTTTCGCGCAGCTCGATGTGACGCCGGTGCTGTCCTTCCAGTGGGCCAAGCCTGCGCCCGACACGGTCGGGGCGCTGAAGGATTACCTGGGGCCGGCGCGCTATGCCACGGTCGAGCCGCAGGCGCTGCTGGCCGCCGCCGGCGCGCGCGTCGCTTACGGCAGCGACTGGCCGGTCGATCCGCTCGACCTGTGGTTCGCCTTCAAGGTGGCGGTGACCCGCACGGCGGCGCCGGACGCCGGCAAGGACTATGCCGGCCGCCTGACCGATCAAGCGGGCATGAGCCGCGCTGCCGTGCTGCGCGCGGCCACCATCAACGCGGCGTACACCCTGCGCCAGGAAGGCGTTACCGGCTCGCTCGAAGTCGGCAAACTGGCCGACCTGATTGTCCTCGACCGCAATTTTTTTACCATCGCCGACCAGGATATCGCCAAGGTCAAGGTACTGCAGACGGTGGTCGGCGGCAAGGTGGTGTTCGAGGAGCCGGCCTTACGCTAGTCACTAGTCGCGCCACGGCCCTTCAGCTGGTAGCGCAACACCAGCGACAGCAGGCGCGGCGCGCCCGGTGCGAAAAACGTCGAGTGGCGCAGTGCCTCGGGATTGGCGGAAAATGGCCGCGCGACGTAATTGCCGTTGGCGTCGAACGCGGTCGGTCCCAACTGGGCGGCGCTGTTGTAGCGGGTGTTGAACAGGTTGTCGACCCGGGCCTGCAACTGCCAGCGCGAGGACAGCTGCAAGGTGGCGCCGACATTGGCGACGACGTAGCCGGCGCTGGCGCCGGGTCCAAGGTAATACACGCCGTCCGGCTGGTGCGCGCCGTTTTCGTTGCCGCGCGCGCCGCTGCCACTGGTGGCGACCACGCCGGCGTTGAGCGTCAGGGCGGCGCTGACGGGATAATCGGCGCTCAGCTTGAACAGCTGGCGCGGGATCAGGGGAATGCGCGCGCCGGGAGATACACCGATGACGCCGTCGACGCCGCGCACGCCGCCTTGGGCGGCGTCGTTGGCGCTGTTGCTGCTGCCGTTTAGCGTTTCCGCGCTCTGGTAGCTGGCGTCGAGCCAGGTGTAGTGGGCGCCCAGTTTCAGCTTGCCGAGCGTGCCGTCGGCGCCCAGCTCCAGGCCGCGGCGGCGCGTCTTGCCGAAATTTTTGAAGTAGCCGAAGCCGGACTGGTTGTCGGCGACAAACAGGATGTCGTCGCGGTTGATGGCGTTGAACAGGCCGGCATTCCACACCGTCGCCCCCAGGCTGCCGCGCAGTCCCAGTTCGACGGTGCGGGTGATCACCTGCGCCAGCGGTGGGTCGCCCGCCATGGCGTTGGGGAGTTTGCAGGGCTGGTCCGGATTGGCGCAGCCCAGTTCGATGGCGGTGGGCGCGCGGCTGCTCTGGCTCCAGGAAGCATAGGCGGTCAGCGCCGGGCCATGGCTCCAGGCCAGCGCCAGCGCCGGGTTCAGGCGCGCGTAACGGTGCGACCCCGACAGCGAAGCGAGGTCGTCGGCCGGGTGGATGCGGTCGTGGTTGTCGATGGTGGTGCGGTTGTAGCGGCCTGAGACGGTCAGATGCAGCTTGCGGTCGAACGAGACGGTATCGCTGGCGTACACGCTCCAGGTGCGGATGCGGCCGGCCAGGTCGACGCGGGTGTCGTAGGGCTCGCCGTCGACGGTGCCGCCGCTGGCGCCGTCGCCGAAAGCGTCGACCCCGGTGACGCCGCGCGCCGGGGTCAGGTAGCCCAGCTGCGAGGACTGGCCGAAGTCGATCCGGCTGGCGTCCCAGGCGGCGCCGGCCACCAGGTAGTTGCGCTGGCGCCGGTCGGCGTCGAGCCAGCTGCGCCAGCTGAGCTGCCCCGAGCCGCCATAATTGCGCTGCAAGCTGTGGCTGCGGTTGATGACGCCGTTGCATTTTTCGGCCGGTTCGTCGCGCAGCAGCACCTGGGCCAGGCAGCGCCAGTAGGGAAACGGCGTGTTGGTGGCGTTGGCGGCGTTGGCGCCGCCGGCCGGAAAGCCGCTGTAGCCGGCGGCCAGCAGGGCGGCCCGCTCCGCGGCGCCGGGCTGGTAGACCTGCTGGCCGAGCGCCTCGTCGTTGACGTCGCCGTTGTAGGTGGCCGTGCGCAGGCGCCGGTAGTAGGCGGTGCCGGACAATTGCAAATTATCGGAGACATCGTGGCTGGCCGCCAGGGCCAGCATGCTGGCCCGGTTGCCGGTGGTGTCCGGCAGGGTGTAGACGCTGGCGCGGTCGCGCTCGAGCAGGCCCTGTTCCTGCAAGCCGTTGCCGTTCAGGGTGTTGTCGGCATGCGCAACCGTCACATCGAGCCGGCTGGCACGGCTCTGCCAGCCGAGTTTGCCGAACAGCTGGCGCACGTTCGATGGCGAGGCGTCGCGCCAGCCATCCTCGTGGAAGCGGTTGGCGGTGATAAACCAGTGCAGACCGCGATCGTTGTGCCCGCCGTGCTCGAACTCGACGGCGCGCCGGCCGTGGGCGCCGAGCGTCGCCTGCAGCGCGCTGCCGGGATCCTGCATGCCGTCCCTGGTGCGCAGCGCCAGCGCGCCGCCGAGAGTGTTCAGGCCGAACAGGGGATTCGAACCGGGCATCAGCTGGACTGACGCAATCGCCGCGCGCGGGATCAGGTCCCAGCTGACGACATCGCCGAACGGCTGGTTCATGCGCACGCCGTCGAGGTACACCGAGATGCCCTGGGCGCTGCCGAGCAGGGGAGAAGCGCTGTAGCCGCGGTAGCTGACGTCCATCTGATACGGGTTGCCCTGCATGTCGTTGACGTGCACGCTGCCCATGCGCCGGTTGAGAAATTCGCCCAGATCGAGCGCGCCGCTGGCGGTAATGTCGTCGCGCGTGGCCCGCTGCAGGGGCGCGGCCAGTTCGCTGCCGGCCTGGCCGATGGCGGGCAGCGGCGCGACGCCGATGATTTCGACACGCGGCATGGCTTCCTGGGCCGGGGCTGCAAGCGGGAATGCCGCCAGCAAAGCCAGCGCGATGCGGCGGCGCCGTTGGCTGAGGTGTGCCCGAGGTCGGTGGATGGCGTCTGTGCTTGTCATGGCTGATGGCTGTGCTTGTGCCCGTGGCTTTTACGGCAAGTATAGTCGGGGCGCCAGCGCCGCGGACGGGCGCTTTTCACCGCGATGCCGGGAATTCTTCCCGCTCCGCGCATGCGGCCTTGGGTTGGCACGGGATTTGCTCTATCCAATGAAGTATTCGACAAGGAGCGCGCATGGACCTGCGGCGGCAATTGCTGAAATGGCTGGGCGCCAGCCTGCTGGGGCTGATGCTGGTGACGCTGGCGATCAATCTCAGTTCGCTGCGCGGCGACGTGGCGCGGGAGATGCGCGCTGCCGAACGGCTGGCGGTGACCTTGCTGGCAGCAGGCCGCGCCGACGCCGATCCGGCCGCCCTGCGTCAGCTGGCGGCGATCCTGCAGCGCGGCGTGCTGCGCCACATCAGCATCGAGGTCGACGGCGCCGCCGCGCCGGCGGCTCAAGCCGGGGCAGGCGCCGGGGCGCGCCTGGCTGGCCTGCTGGGACTGACGCCGGGGGAGGGACAAACGCTGCGCCTGGGTCAGCACCTGCTGCGCATCGCGCCCAATCCCGCCTCGGAAATCGAGGAGCGCTTGAACGATATTGTTCGGCTTTGGAGCACTCTGCTGTTCTTTTCCGGAGCAACCCTGCTGCTGGCCTGGTGGGCCGCCGACCGCGCGCTGGCGCCGGTGCGCTCGCTCGAAGCGGGCTTGCAGCGGCTGGCAGACGGCGAAGCCGAGGCGCGCTTGCCGGCTTTTTCCCTGTGCGAATTTGCGCGGGTGGCGGCGGCGATCGACCGGCTGGCGGCCAGCCTGGCCGAAGCGCGCTCGGCGCAGCGGCGCCTGGCGCACCAGCTGATCCGGGTGCAGGAGGATGAACGCCGCACCCTGGCGATGGAACTGCATGACGACATGGGCCAGACCTTAACCGCCATCAGCACGACGGCTGCATACCTGGATCGCCACGCCGGCGTTCTCGACGGGGCGAAAATCGGCGAGTGCGCCCAGGATTTGCGGCGCGATGTGCGCGCCTGCGGCACCCAGCTGCGCGCCATGCTCTCGCGCCTGCGCCCGCACGGCCTGGAAGGGCCGGGCTTGTTGGCCGCCCTGCGTGAACTGCTGTATGGCTGGCAGCAGCGGGCGTCGAACATCGCCTTCACCTTGTCCTTGCCCGCCGAGTTGCCGCCGCTGGCCGAAGAGCAAAGCCTGGTGCTGTACCGGGTGGTGCAGGAAGGCTTGACCAATGTCGTGCGGCATAGCGGAGCGCTGCATTGCAAGGTGGCGCTGACGGTGGACGGCGGCGCCGTCGCGGTATCGATCGAAGATGACGGCGGCGGCCTGGCGAGCGCTTGCTCCCCGCACGGCTGCGGCCTGGTCGGCATGGCCGAGCGGATGCGCATGGTCGGCGGCCAGCTGCGGTTCGACCAGGCCGACCAGCGCGGCGTGCGGCTGCAGGCGAGCATGCCGTTGGCGATGCTGAAGGAGGCCGCATGAGGGGACCCGAGCAGGCGCCCGAGCATAAGATCCGCATCTTGCTGGTGGACGACCACGCCGTGGTGCGCAACGGTTACCGGCGCCTGTTCGATGCCGAAGCGGACCTGATGGTGGTGGCGGAAGCGGCGCGCGCGGACGAAGCCAATGAGGCGGTGCTGCGCTGCCGGCCCGACGTCGCCCTGGTCGACCTGAGCCTGCGCGGCAGCAGCGGCTTCGAGGCAATCCGCGGCATGCTGGCGCGGCGCGCGGAATTGAAAGTGCTGGTGCTGTCGATGCACGAGGAGCCCGGCCACATCACCCAGGCGCTGCGCTGCGGCGCGCTCGGTTACCTCAGCAAACATTGCGAGCCGGAGGACGTCATCGACGGCATCCGCCGCGTCGACAGCGGCATGCGGGTGTTTTCGCCGGAGATCGCCCAGATCATCGCCTGTGAGGCCGCCGCCGGTGCCGGCGCCTTCGATCACCTCACCCCGCGCGAGTTCGAGGTATTGAGGATGCTGGTGCGGGGCGATTCGTCGCAGGCGATCGCCAGCTCGATGCAGTTGAGTCCGAAGACCATCCTCAATTACCTGTCGCTGATCCGCCAGAAGCTCGATGTCGACAACGATTTCAAGCTGCTGCATCTGGCGGCGCGGCATGGTCTGGTGACGCTGCAGGCGGGCAGCCAGGCCGCGCCCTCAGGCATCAGTGCGCCATCGCATCGTTAAACTTGGTGAAATAACCGTGGTAGTCGCCGCTGGCCTCGGCGTTGCGCAGCGGTTTGACGCGCTCGACCAGGATCTCGCCGTTGGCCGGCCCTTGCGCGATGATTGCCATCACCTCGTCGATGAATTCCGCCAGCGGCATGGCGCGCGGGTCGCTGGCCTGCTGCTCCCCCATCAATTCGGTCTGCACGTAGGGCGGCGCCAGCTCAAGCACCTCTACGTTGGTCGATTTGAGCTGGTGGCGCAAGGCCATGGTGTAAGCGTGGATGGCCGCCTTGGTGGCCGAGTAGGTCGGCGTCGCCGCCAGCGGCAGGAACGCCAGGCCCGACGACACGGTGATGATGCTCGCCTGCGGCCGCGCCAGCAAATGCGGCAGCAGGGCGTCGTTCAGGCGGATCGGCCCCAGCAGATTGGTGGCGATGGTGTGCTCGGCGGTGTCGAGGCCGCCTTCGATCAGCTTTTCAGTGCGCATGATGCCGGCGTTGTGAATCACCGCATCGAGCGCCGGGAAGCGGGCGGTGAGGTCCTTCGCAAAGGCGGCGATGGCGGCGGCGTCCTCGATGTCGAGCACGGCGGCGTGCATGCCCGGGTTGGCGGCGACGACCTCATCGAGCGCGCCCTGGCGGCGGCCGGCGATGATGACTTCATTGCCGGCCTTGTGGAACGCTTCGGCCAGCGCGCGGCCGATGCCCGAGCCGCCGCCGGTGATCAAGATCGTGTTTCCAGTGGTTTTCATAATAATCCTGGTCAGTTATGGAAGTGATGCAGGCACGTGAAAGTGCCGTAACATGCTTAGAAATACCATAAAAGCCGCTATCGTGCCCGCAGGCGCCCGCTTGGCCGCGCCGATCCGCACTTGACGTGTTGCTCCCGCTGCCGCGTCAGCGCCAGGGCGGCGCTGGCTGCCACTGCATCGGATTGAACTGTATGCCGTTCTTCTCCATCATCGGCGCGGTGCGTACAAATCCCAGCTTTTCGTAGGCCGGCACGGCGTAATTGGAAGCATTGACGGTGAACGGCGGCGCCGCGCCCGCCGCCAGCGCCTCGGCGCGGGCATGCTCCCACAAGCGGCGCGCCACGCCGCGGCCTTGCCATGGAGTGCCGACAAACAAATGAAACACGTGCTGGCGTTCGCGCATGCCGATGAAGCCGGCAATCTCGCCGTCGATCTCGGCGACATGGTAGACGAACCCCTGCGCCACGTACCTGGCGATGCCGTCGCGGTCGTTCTCGCGCAGGAAGGTGGAGGCTGGCTCGGGGCGGCTGTCGTGGACGATGAACGCCAGCGCCAGGGTGCGCAGCAGGGAGGCCACCTGGGCGATGTCGTCGGTGCGCATCGGGCGAATCAGCATGGCCTCGATTGTAATGCATGCCTGACAAAGAGGGCGGTTGCGGCCCCTTGCCCACCTTTGCCCCCAGGTCAAGCGGCGACGGTCAGAAGACGCAACCCGTACATCCACACCGGCGTGCGCCGGGCCAGGTTGCGACTTTTTAGCGGCTTACGGTGTACCAACACCGCGCCGCATTGGCCATGCTTTTTCCGCCGCGTCGGCAAATTGTCTGCTATAAACCGTGCCGGTATTTGGCATCGGTCTTGTCGCCACCGGTGTCGGCGTCGAGCGCTTCGCGCATCTCGATCATCAACAAGGTGGAGGCGACAAAGCAGGCGAAGTCGACGATTTTCTCCGGCAGCGAACGGGGGATGGCGGTACGGTGCTGGTCGATGGTGGACATGGGCTTCTCCTGTGAGAAGTCGACCTTAGCGCGAAGTCGAACGTTCTAAACGGAAACAAAAACCCTCCTTGCGCAGCCTCAAACCATCGTGGCGATGGCGCAACGGCGGAGATGATAAGCTGCCAGCCTTCCGCATTGATCCGCCAACTGTTTGTCACTGAAATCGATGGGCCGTCGTTACCACCACAATGTCTACGTGATCGAATTGTCGAACGAAGTTTTGTTCGAGCCGCGCTTTCGGCGCGCCAACCCGGACTACGTGAGCGGCCAGCCCTGCGTGTATGTCGGCATGACGGCGCTGTCGCCGGATGTGCGCTTCGACAAGCACAAGGCGGGAATTCAATCGAACAAGTATGCGAAAGAGTACGGCCTGCGCCTGCGGCCGGACCTGTACGCCATGTACAACCCGATGCCGTATCACGGCGCCTGTGAAATGGAAGTCGAGCTGGCGATCGGCTTGCGCGAGGCGGGGTATGGAGTGTGGCAGGCTTAAAAACAAGTGCAGTGGAGTGGGCAGAGGCGGCTGCTTGCCGTAATATCAAGACCGCGTTCAGCTAAAAAAGGAGACGCCATGAACAAGCAGATCATCCTCAACTTGCCAGTGAAGGACCTGGCTAAATCCAAAGCCTTCTTTTCGGCGCTCGGCTTTACGTTCAATGCCCGGTTCAGCGGCGAGGACGCGGCATTCATGAACATCGTCGGCGACACCATCCAGGCCATGCTGACGATCGAGCCTTTCTTCAAGTCCCTGATCGACAAGGCGGTCGCGCAGGCCAAGGAAGCCAACGAAGTCGTCATCTGCCTGAGCTGCGAAAGCCGGGAAGAGGTCGACGCACTGATTGCCAAGGCGCTTGCCGCCGGCGGCCGCACGCCGCACCCGCCGGAAGATCACGGCTTCATGTATGACCAGGGTTTCGAAGACATCGATGGTCACTTGTGGAACCTGGTCTGGGTGGCGCCGGAGGCTGAAGCGCGCACGACGGCGTAATTTCACCGTGCATCACCAACGCCAGCTCACGCAAGTTTCCCGCGCCACGCTGAAAGCAGGTTCGGATTACGCGCATTGGTCAATTTGAAGGTCCGCAATGGGCCCGGGCTGTGTAAAAACGCGGTCCTGCGTGCCTTGTTGCGTGATCAGCTTCGCAAGCCACGCTGGAAGGGTTGGCGCGTTGTGCCGCGCCGTTTCGTTCGATAGCGTTGGCTCGGCCTTACTGCAAGGCAATAACGCCTTGTCGGCCGTATTTTCGGCTTCGGCCGTGTTGCCGTGCTTGCCTCGCCGCCGGCACCGTTTTACTACCATGCACAGCATCACCGTCGACGGCGGCTCCCCCCGACGGGCCACCGAAAATTATTTGATCACCCCTGCATCCAAAGCGGTCTCTGCGGTGTAGTACCCCTGTACGCCCTGCCAAGCGGCACGGGCGACGCACGCCGCGCCGCGGCAGCGCCCGGTTTTTAACAAAGCTGGACGCCGCCGCTAGCGCCCAACGTCCGCCTCCACCGGGCGACAGCAGCACTTACAGAAGAGGCCCCGACCATGCCACATTTTCCGCTCAGCAAGCTCGCGCTCGCATCCGCCCTGACCTTGACCCTGGCCGCCTGCGGCGGCGACAGCAACGACTCCCCCGCACCGGTAGTCGCGCCCGTGCCGATTCCGGTGCCCACCCCCGTGCTGACCCCGGGCGACGTCGCCGTGCTCACCGTCAGCAACAAACTGTTGACCTTCGACCGCGCCACCCCCGGCACCATCCGCACCATCGTCGCCATCACAGGCTTGCAGGCCAGCGAAAACCTGCTCGGCATCGATTACCGCCCGGCCGACGGCCTGCTGTACGCGGTTGCCAGCAGCGGCCGCATCTATACCCTCGATCCGGCCAGCGGCGCCGCCACCCTCAAGGCGACCCTGAGCGCCGACGCCACCGACACCACGGCGCCGTTTACCGCGCTGTCCGGCACCGACTATGGCGTCGATTTCAACCCGGCCGCCGACCGCCTGCGGATTGTCAGCAATACCGGCCAGAGCCTGCGCATCAACGTCGACACTGGCGCCGCCACCACCGACGGCAACATCAACGGCGGGGCCGCCACCACTGCCGTCAATGCCGCCGCCTACACCAACAGCTTCACCGGCGCCGCCGCCACCACCCTGTACGTGATCGACGCCGCCAACAGCACCCTGTACACGCAAAATCCACCCAACAACGGCACCCTGGCCAGCCCGGTGGCGCTGGGCGTGAGCGCCACCAGCGTGGCAGGTTTCGATATCGACGCGGTCAACAACACCGGCTACGCCGTGATGACCGTGGCCGGCGCGCGCAACTTGTACACCATCAACCTGGCGGCGACCTCCGCACCGGCCACCCTGGTGGCGGCAATCGGCGCCACCGAAGAACTGCGCGGCCTGGCCGTGCGTACCCCCGCGGCGCCGATGGTGTATGGCCTCACGGACGACAACCGCGTGGTCGGCTTCCGTCCGGCCACTCCCAACACCTTGCTCAGCAACGTCGCCGTCAGCGGCCTGGGCACCGGCGAAAAGTTGCTCGGCTTCGACGTGCGGCCGAAAGACGGCCTGCTGTACGGCCTGACCTCCACCTCGCGCCTGGTGACGATCGAACCGGTCACCGGCGCCGCCACCGTCAAGGCGGTGCTGGCGGCCGACCCGGCCGACACCAGCGCGCCCTACAGCGCCGTTGCCGGCAGCGCCTTCGGCATCGACTTCAACCCGGCGGCCGACCGCCTGCGCGTGGTCAGCAACAGCGGCCAGAGCCTGCGCATCAATGTCGATACCGGCGCCGTCACCACCGACACCAACCTGAACCGCATCGGCGCCGTCGCCACGCCGAACGTCACCGCTGCCGCTTACATCAACAGCTATGCCAACACCAGCGCCACCATGCTGTACGACATTGACCTCGACATGCTGACCAACAGCGCGGTGCTGGCGCTGCAAAACCCGCCCAACGACGGCACCTTGACCAGCGTCGGCCCCCTCAACGCCGTGGCCGCCGGCGACGTCGGCATGGACATTGCGGGCGGCGCCAATGGCCTGGTGCTGGCGGCGCTGCGCAGCACGGCGGGCGGCCCGAGCTCGCTGTACCGGATCGACCTGGCCACCGGCGCGGCGGTGCTGGTCAATGGTGCGGCAACGCCTGCCACCTCGGCCATCGGCAACGGCCAGCTGGGCCTGACCGACCTGGCCATCGTTCTCAAGTAAGACCGCGTCGACCGGCGTCGGTTCCGCCGGTCGACGCGGGCATTGATGTGCGCCTGTCCAGTCGTCGTTTCGACTGGACAGGCGCTTTTTCGTGGCGTGCCCGGCAGTCATACCGGGCGATGCGTTACACTGCCGGCGATTCCCAGACCGAAAGCACCCATGGCCGACGCCCCCGAGCTGCGCTCCCGCGCCCTCGATT
>JAQGNM010000512.1 GCA_028291845.1 Massilia sp.
GGCTGCGACCACGTGCATCTGGCGCGACCATCGCCTGAACATCATCGACACGCCCGGCCACGTCGACTTCACCATCGAGGTCGAGCGTTCCATGCGGGTGCTCGACGGCGCCGTGATGGTCTACGACGCCGTCGGCGGCGTGCAGCCGCAATCGGAAACCGTCTGGCGCCAGGCCAACAAGTACAAGGTGCCGCGCATCGCGTTCATCAACAAGATGGACCGGGTCGGCGCCGATTTCTTCCGCGTGCAGCAGCAGATCGCGTCCCGCCTGAAGGGCGTGGCGGTGCCGATCCAGATTCCGCTCGGCACGGAAGACGACTTCCATGGCGTCATCGACCTGGTCAAGATGCGCGCGATCCGCTGGGACGACGAAACCCAGGGCGTCAAATTCGCCTACGAGGACATTCCTGCCGAACTGCAGGCGACGGCGCAGAAGTGGCGCGACAACATGGTCGAAGCGGCGGCGGAGGCCACCACCGAGCGCATCCTGTTTTACACGGGGGTCAACCACAAGCTTGGCGAGGTGCACAACGGCGCCGCCACCATGGACTGGATGGAGCAGGAGCAGGAGCGCGGGATCACCATCACGTCGGCCGCCACCACGGCGTTCTGGCGCGGCATGGCCGGCAACTTTGCCGAACACCGCATCAACATCATCGACACCCCCGGCCACGTCGACTTCACCATCGAGGTCGAGCGTTCCATGCGGGTGCTCGATGGCGCCGTGATGATCTACGACGCGGTCGGCGGCGTGCAGCCGCAATCGGAAACCGTCTGGCGCCAGGCCAACAAATACCGGGTGCCGCGCATCGCTTTCATCAACAAGATGGACCGGGTCGGCGCCGACTTCTTTCGCGTGCAGCAACAGATCGCCAGCCGCTTGCGTGGCGTCGCCGTGCCGGTGCAGATTCCGCTGGGCGCCGAAGACGATTTTCACGGCGTGGTCGACCTGGTCAAAATGCAGGCGATCCGCTGGGACGACGCCTCGCAGGGTACGCTGTTCGCGTACGAGCCAATTCCCGCCGAACTGCAGGCCAGCGCCGAAGCCTGGCGCGAGCGCATGGTCGAAGCGGCCGCCGAAGCGACGCCGGAACTGACCGAAAAATACCTGAATGGCGAGGCCTTGACCGAAGATGAAATCAAGCAGGGTTTGCGGGCGCGCACCATCCGCAACGAAATCGTGCCGATGCTGGCCGGCAGCGCCTTCAAAAATCGCGGCGTGCAGGCGATGCTCGACGCCGTCATTGAATACCTGCCGTCGCCGCTCGACATTCCCGCCATCGCCGGCCATGACGAACGCGACCGCCCGATCGAACGCCACCCTTCGGACGCCGAGCCGTTCGCCGCGCTCGCCTTCAAGATCATGACCGATCCGTTTGTCGGCAACCTGGCCTTTTTCCGCGTGTATTCGGGCGTGGTGCATTCGGGCGAGACCGTCTACAACCCGACCAAGGGGCAAAAAGAGCGGCTCGGCCGCATCCTGCAGATGCACGCCAACGAGCGCCAGGAGATCAAGGAGGTCTACGCCGGCGATATCGCCGCCGCGGTCGGCTTGAAAGCGGTCACCACCGGCGACACCCTCAGTTCGCCCGAGCACGTCATCGTGCTGGAAAAAATGGTGTTTCCGGAACCGGTCATTTCGCAGGCGGTGGAACCGAAAACCAAGGCCGACCAGGAAAAAATGGGCGTGGCGCTGAACCGGCTGGCGCAGGAAGATCCGTCGTTCCGGGTGCACACCGACGAGGAAACCGGCCAGACCATCATGAGCGGGATGGGAGAGCTGCACCTGGAAATACTGGTCGACCGCATGCGGCGCGAATTCGGCGTCGAGGCCAACGTCGGCAAGCCGCAGGTAGCGTACCGTGAAACCATCCAGAAGAAAGCGGTTGATGTCGAAGGCAAGTTCATCAAGCAGTCAGGCGGGCGCGGCCAGTACGGGCACGTGGTGATCAGCCTCGAGCCGGCCGCCGCCGGCAAGGGCTACACCTTTGTCGACGCCATCAAGGGCGGGGTGGTGCCGCGCGAATTCATCCCGGCGGTCGACAAAGGCATCCAGGAAAGCTTGAAGAGCGGCGTGCTGGCCGGTTACCCGGTGGTCGACGTCACCGCCACCCTGACTTTCGGCAGCTACCACGACGTCGACTCGAACGAAAACGCCTTTAAAATGGCCGGATCGCTGGCCTTCAAGGAGGGCATGCGGCGCGGCGACCCCGCCTTGCTCGAGCCGATGATGCAAGTCGAGGTGGAGACGCCCGAGGACTTCATGGGAAACGTCATGGGCGACCTGACGGCGCGGCGCGGCATGGTGCAGGGCATGGACGAAATTCCCGGCGGTGGCGGCAAGCTGATCAGCGCCACCGTGCCGCTGGCCGAGATGTTCGGCTACTCGACCACCCTGCGCTCGCTGACGCAGGGCAGGGCCACCTACACGATGGAATTCAAGCACTATGCCGTGGTGCCGCGCCAGGTGCTCGACCAGGTCAGCGGCGCGCGTGCGAGGTGAATTCCGAGCCTGAAAATCTATTTCTTTAATCCAACTTTAATGACGTCCGCCACTGTTTTACGCTACAGTGGCGGCTCGATAATTTGCATTAAAGAATAACGTGACGGACGCCGACCATTCGAAGCCGAACCCGCGCCCGCCCGCCCGCGCCCGCCTGCAAAGTCTGCGCTGGCGCCTGATGCTGCTGGTGGGCTTGGCTCTCCTGCCATTGACTGCGATGACCATT
>JAQGNM010000195.1 GCA_028291845.1 Massilia sp.
CGCCTGGCCGGCACCGACAGCGCCGGCCGCATCCGCATGTACACGCCGAGCGAATACTCCCCCGGTTCGACGGTCTCGCATTTTTCAACGGACGCCAAGCGCAACCAACTGATGGAGCCATCGATCAGCGCCGATTTGAGCCACACCGTCACAACCCCGATCGACCTCACGTACTCGCTTTTAAAAGATATCGGCTGGTAAAAACCCGGGCACGCACGCCCCCGAGGCGAACCAAGATCCGAATCGGGGTTGCGTATACTCAAAAAGCGCCCGGCTCTGCCGGGCGCTTTTTTATCTGACCAACCCGAACAAAAGTAGGTTTTTACTTTTGTTCGATTCTTTTTTACTTTTGTTCGTTTTGCTTGTTATAAGCCGCCACGCCGTTCATGATTTCTTCTTTTGCCGCCTCCGGACCTTCCCAGCCTTCGACCTTGACCCACTTGCCCTTCTCCAGGTCCTTGTAATGCTCGAAGAAATGCTGGATCTGCTGCAGGCGCAGATCATTGAGATCTTCCGGCTTTTGCCAGTGGCTGTAGATCGGCAGGATCTTGTCGACCGGAACGGCCAGCACTTTGGCGTCGCCGCCGGCTTCGTCGGTCATCTTCAGCACCCCGATGGCGCGGCAACGCACCACCACACCAGGGAACAGCGGAAACGGGGTAATCACCAGCACGTCGCACGGATCGCCGTCGTCGGACAGGGTGTTCGGCACGTAGCCGTAGTTGCACGGATAGTGCATCGCCGTGCTCATGAAACGGTCGACGAAAATCGCCCCGGATTCCTTGTCCACTTCGTACTTGATCGGATCGGCGTTCATCGGGATTTCAATAATGACGTTGAAGTCGTTCGGCACGTCGCGGCCGGAAGATACTTTGTTGAGACTCATGGATTGTCCTTGGTTTGCGAAAAATTTTTACCGCGTGATTATACTGGATGCCGCTCAAGACAGAAATTGTCATCATCCACAGGGGCGGCCGGACGGCGCAGCCAAACTCCGAGGCGAACTCAGCTCAGACTCGGGTTTGCGTCCCCTAACAAAATGATCCGGCTCCGCCGGTCATTTTTGCCTGACTGATCTTGCGCCTCTAAGCTGGTTTTACGCCTTGGCATCTCTGACCAGTCCACCCAAAAGTAGGTTTTCACTTTTGGGTGATTTACTTTTGGGTGATCGCACTTTGCCTGTAGTGCTTGGCCGCCTGCTCGTGCTGTCCCAGCGCCTCGTGCAGTTGCGCCAGTTTCAGGTGGCATTCGCGCACCATGGCGGGCGCGGTCGCATCCGACAGCGCCTGCTCCAGGTAGCGCTGGGCCTTGCCCCACAATTTCTGCTTCAGGCACAGGGCGCCGAGGGTCAGGGCCAGTTCGGCGTCGTTGGGCCGCTGGCGCAGCCACTGTTCGCATTTTTCGATTTGCGCCAGCAGCTCTGGCGTGCCGGCTGGCGCGGCGGCGTCGCGATAGGCCCGCACCACCCGGTCGTCCCACTCCACCGCCAGCGCTTCCTCGGCGGTGTGGCGCGCTTCGCCGTGCAGGCCGCGGCCGTTGAGGGCGCCGGCGGCGCGCGCGGCGATGTAGGGCTTGACGCGGTCGGCGGTCGGCACCGTGGCCCACACTCTTGCAATCGATTCGGCGTCGTGCGCGCTGTCGCACAGCAGGGCGTCGTAGGCCAGCTCGCGCAGG
The DNA here is from genome assembly GCA_028291845.1 of Massilia sp. Taxonomy (GTDB): domain Bacteria; phylum Pseudomonadota; class Gammaproteobacteria; order Burkholderiales; family Burkholderiaceae_D; genus JAFCUW01. The sequence goes on from JAQGNM010000195.1 coordinate 1,675, forward strand.
CGCTTCGACAAGGCAGGATGGAGCGCCTTGTGTTTATCCAGCGAGCGCACCAGCCGTAATACTTCCGGCCAGTTTTTCGCTTGCTGGTGAGCGCGCATCGACCATTGCAGGGCGTATATGTGGCGGATGCCGCTGGCATTGAGTTCGGCCACCGCATCGAGCGCCGCTTCCGGCTGATGATCGTCGACCATCAATTCGGTGAGCGTCATCAGGCGCGCCGTTTTCAGCGACGCATCGCCGTTGACGCCGGCCAGCCAGTTGTCGCGCCGGGCGGGTTCTCGCATGCGGTGCGCCGCGCGGGCGCCGATCAGCGCGGCCAGGCCGGCATTGTCGGGCAGCTCGGCGGCGCGCGCGGCGGCCTTTTCGGCATGGCCGAAACGGCCTTCGAACAGGGCTTTCAAGGCGTCGCGCAAACCCTTGTTGCTGTCGCGCTCGCGCTTGCGCTGGCGGTAGGCGGCCACCCGCGCCGGCATGCTGACGGTGGCGTTGAAGGTGCGCACCAGCGCGTACACCAGGGCGAACAGCAGCACCTCGAGCAGGATGAAGAAATTGAGCGACAAATCGATGCGGTGCGGCGGATAGAACAGCACCACGTTGCCGGGATTGAAGCGGGCGGTGACGGCGATACCGATTGCCAGGGCCATCAGCGCGACCAACCAGAGTAATAGACGCATGGCTTAAGGCTTCGCTTTGTAGGTGCGCACGGCGTTCAGGCTGTCGGCCAGGGTCGGCATGTCGATCGCCAGGTTATTCCCCTGCAGCTGGCGCAGCATCGACTGCGCCGCCTGGGTGCTGCGCGCGCGCGTGTCGAAATATTTGACCAGCGCTTCCTGCACCGTCTCGAGGTCGCTGCGAAATGCCGCCTCGTTGCGCGACAACAGGGCCAGGCGGGCATTCAACAAGCGCAGCTTCAGGTTCTCGCGCGTGAAATACGCTTCGCGCGGCGACAGCATCAGCGCCTCCGGAGTGTCCACGCGGCGCACCCGGATCAGCTGGCGGATCTCGTCCCACATTTCGCCGGTCCAGCTGGTCCAGACCTGGCCCAGCCGGGTGGTGATCGGGTCAGGCGCGTTGAGGACACCGGCGGGCGCAGCCGGCGCGGCCGGACGCGGTTTGGACTTGGCCAGCTCGGACGGCGCCGCCGGCTTGTAGTCCGACAGCATCGGCAGGGTGTCGATCTGGGTGATGACGTTATCGATGCGCACAGCCAGGCCGGCGACGTCGATGCCGGGCAGCGCCTTCAATTTGTCGGTGTCGCGGGCGATGGCGCGGCGGATCGAAATGAACTGCGGCTTGTCGGTGCGCGACAGCGAACGGTCGGCGTTGGCCAGGGCGATCAGCGCGCCCTGCACGTTGCCGGCCAATTGCAGCTGCTGGCTGGCGGTCGAGAGCACCTGCTCGATTTCAGCCAGCGCCCATTCGTCGCGGTTTTTCGACAGATCCTGGTACAGCGCTTCGAGCGCCACTTGCTGGCTTTGCGCCTCGCTCTGGCGGCTCTCCAGCGCCGCCACCTTCACTTGCAGCTCCTTGCTCTGTTCCTGCACCTGGCGCGCCAGCGCCACCGTCTCGTTGGCGGTCGCTTCGGTTTTTTGCAAACTCTTTGCCATCTCGGCGCGCAGGCGGCCGAAGCGGCTGTGGGTCGACCAGGCCAGCGCCGCCAGCAGCAGGAGCAGCACCAGCGTCACTTTGACCAGCGGCAGCTGCAGCAGGTCGCCGATGGTGGCATGGCGGACAGGAGATGGCGCGGGTGCTGGAACAGCAGTGTTGGAGTATTCGGTCGTTGGTGGCAGTTCGTTCATGCTCGTGATTGTAACGCGGCAAGCAGGCTGGCGTCGCCTGATCCCGACAGGGTGAGGTGGCCGATGCCGAGCGCGGCGGCGGTTTCGGCGATGCGGGCGTGCGGCACGATCAGGTGCTGCTGTTGCATTTTTGCCACAGCGGCGGCGCCGCCGATTTGCTCGAGCAGGCCGAACAGGCCGCGCAGCGCCTCCGAGCTGGTGACGATCCAGTCGCAGCGGCGCTCGATGAGGTCGCCAAGGCGCGCGGCCAGCGCGGGCGTGAGCGCCGGCACGCGGCGCCGGTAGGCGGCCACGGTGGTGACGACGGCGCCGGCGGCGCGCATGCCGTCGGCGATCAATTCGCGGCCCGATTCGCCGCGCACGATCAGCACCTGTTTTCCGGCCAGCGCGGCCAGGTCGAGCGAGGCCATCAGGTGCTCGGAGTCGCTGCGGGCGGCGTCCAGCGGACTGAAAATGGTGGCGTTGGCGTCGCTGACGCCGTGCGCGGCCAGCGCCTGGCGGCTGCCCTCGCCCAGCACGGCGATGGCGACGTCGGCAGGCCAGGCGTCGATGTGGGCAAACGCGGCGTCGATGGCGTTCGGCGAGACAAACGCCACCAGGGCGTAGTCGGCCAGGCGCGCCAGCACAGCGGTCAGCGCCGCGCTAGCGGGCAGCGGCTCGATCTCGAGCAGCGGCAGCAGCACCGCCTCGCGCTCGAGCGCAGTGACGGCGTCGGCCAGCGCGCCGCACTGGGCGAGCGGGCGCGTGATGACGACGGGGACGGCGAGCTCGCTCTTCACCGCGCGTGCATCAGCGGCGCTCTGCATTGGCAGAGACGGCGGCAGAGACTGCGGCGGCGGCGTCGGCGGCGGCTGCCTGGGCCTTGCAGGCGGCCAGGATGCCGTGCGCATCCTGCGCCTGCAGCAGGTCGGCCACGCGCTGGCCGAGCGCCTCGGGGGCGTTGGCCGGTCCGCTGGCCTCGGCACGGGCGGCGCGCGCGCCGTCGGGCGTGGCCACCATCGCCCGCAGGTGCATGCTGTCGCCGTCGACGGTGGCGTAGGCAGCCAGCGGAATCTGGCAGCTGCCGCCGAATACCTTCGATACTTTTCTTTCGGCCGACACTGCCTTGAAGGTGGCGCCATGGTTGAGCGGCGCCAGCACCGCGCGCAGGTCGACGTCGCTGCGGCCGGACAGGATTTCAATCGCCATCGCGCCCTGCCCGGCCGCCGGCAGGCTGTGCTCCGGGTCGAGCAAGGCGCGGATGCGCTGCGGCACGCCGAGCCGGATCAGACCGGCGGCGGCCAGGATGATGGCGGCGTATTCGCCCCGATCGAGCTTGGCCATGCGGGTGTCGAGATTGCCGCGCAGGGGTTTGACGACCAGTTGCGGATAACGCGCGGCGATCAGCGACTGGCGGCGCAGGCTGGAAGTGCCGACCACGGCGCCGGCCGGCAGCGCGTCCAGGCTGGCGTAATCGTTGGAGACAAAGGCGTCGCGCGGGTCTTCGCGTTCGAGCACGGCGGCCAGCTCGAACCCTTCGGGAAGGTCCATCGGCACGTCTTTCAGGGAATGCACCGCCAGATCGGCGCGCCGCTCGGCCATCGCCACCTCCAGCTCCTTGACGAACAAGCCCTTGCCGCCGACCTTGGACAAGGCGCGGTCGAGGATCTGGTC
>JAQGNM010000204.1 GCA_028291845.1 Massilia sp.
GCGCGGCGACCGCACCGGCGTCGTCATCGAGCCGATGCTGACAGACCAGTGGTTTGTCGCCATGAGCAAGCCGGCGCCGGAAGGCACGTATTTCCCGGGCAAATCGATTGCCGAAGTGGCACTGGAAAAAGTCGCCAAAGGCGAGATCAAAATCGTTCCGTAAAACTGGAGCACCACCTACAACCAGTGGCTGGGAAATATCCAGGACTGGTGCGTGTCGCGTCAACTGTGGTGGGGCCACCGCATCCCGGCCTGGTATGACGAGGCCGGCAACATCATCGTCGCCCGCGACGAGGCCGAAGCGCAGGCCAAGGCGCAAGCGGCCGGCGTCACCGGCCCATTGCGCCGCGACGACGACGTGCTCGACACCTGGTTCTCGTCGGCGCTGGTGCCGTTCTCGACGATGGGCTGGCCCGAACAGACGCGTGATATGAAAATGTTCCTGCCGTCGACGGTGCTGGTGACCGGCTTCGACATCATTTTCTTCTGGGTGGCGCGGATGGTCATGATGACCACCCATTTCACCGGGCAGATTCCGTTCCGCACCGTCTACGTGCACGGCCTGGTGCGCGATTCGCAAGGGCAGAAAATGTCCAAGTCGAAGGGCAACACGCTCGACCCGATCGACCTGATCGACGGCGTCGACCTGGAAACCCTGGTGGCCAAGCGCACCACGGGCCTGATGAATCCGAAGGAAGCGGCAAAAATCGAAAAGGCGACCCGCAAGGAGTTTCCGAACGGGATCGCCGCCTACGGCACCGATGCCGTGCGCTTCACCATGGCCAGCTACGCCTCGCTGGGCCGCTCGATCAATTTCGATCTGGGCCGCGCCGAGGGCTACCGCAACTTCTGCAACAAGCTGTGGAACGCCACCCGCTTCGTGTTGATGAATACCGAGGGCAAGGATTGCTCGCCGTCGCCGGCTGACCTGTCGCAGGCCGATAAATGGATCATCTCGCTGCTGCAGCGCGCCGAACAGGACGTTGCGAAAGGATTCGAAGACTACCGCTTCGACAACATCGCCGGGACCATCTACAAGTTCGTCTGGGATGAATACTGCGACTGGTACCTGGAGCTGGCCAAGGTACAAGTGCAACACGGCACCGAAGCGCAGCAGCGCGCCACCCGCCACACTTTATTACGGGTGCTCGAAGTGGTGCTGCGCCTGGCCCACCCGATCATCCCGTTCGTCACCGAACAGTTGTGGCAAAGCGTCGCCCCGCTGGCCGGCAAGACGCTCGATGCGGCCGGCGACTCCATCATGCGCCAGTCCTACCCGATCGCCGATCCGGCGAAGATCGACGAAGCCGCCGAAGCCTGGATGGCGCAACTGAAACTGCTGGTCGACGCCACCCGCAACTTGCGCGGCGAAATGCAGATCTCGCCGTCGCTGCGGGTGCCGCTGATCGTCGAGCCGGGCGCCGATGCCAAGGCCGCCCTGCCCGCTTATGCCCCTTACGTGCAGGCGCTGGGTAAATTGTCGGAAGTGCAGATCGTCGATGCGCTGCCGGAATCGCCGGCGGCGGTGTCGATCGTCGGCACCACCAAATTGATGCTGAAAGTGGAAATCGACGTGGCCGCCGAACGCGAGCGCCTGTCGAAGGAAATCACCCGTATCGAAGCGGAAATCGCCAAGGTCAACGGCAAGCTGGGCAACGAGAGTTTCGTTGCGCGTGCGCCAGCAGCCGTGGTGGCGCAGGAAAACGAGAGATTGGTCAATTTTTCGGCCACCATCGCCAAGCTGCGCGAGCAGTTTGACAAGCTGGTGTAAGTTAATGAAAGCAAGATGCCGGGGACTGGCCCTGCGGGCCTGTCCCCGGTGTTAACGACTGTACCTGGCAAGGTGTCTGTCCAGCTGATTGGCAAAATTCTGCCGATCAGCATTGCCATACGGCGGCGGCCCGCCGGTGTCGACGCCGCCGCTGCGTAATTCTTCCATGAACGCCCGCATCGTCAACTGCTGGGCGATGTTGTCAGCCGTGAAAAAATCGCCGCGCGGGTTGAGCGCGAAGCCTTGCTTATCCAGCACCAGGCTGGCGAGCGGGATGTCGGCCGTGACCACCAAGTCGCCGGGCGCCACCAGGCGGACGATTTCCTGGTCGGCGGCATCCGGCCCGGCCGCTACCTGCAGGGCGCGAATGAAGCGTGAACCGGGCACCCGCAGCAGGGTATTGGCGACGATGGTCAGCATCAGCTGCCGCTTGTCCGCCACCCGAAACAAGATTTCCTTGCATACCGTGGGACAAGCATCGCCATCGACAAGGATTTGCGTCATACTCTTCACCGTTCAAAATATTGTCAAAATTATTAATAAATGTGTTGGATTTCGCCACAACATCCATTGCTTTTAAGAACACATAGCCCAGCTGTGGTATGGTGACCAATAGCATTAAATTGCGCGCCTTGCACCTTGGCGTCGCCTGGAGCCTTGATGATTTTTCTTCGTTGTATTTCGTTTTTGATCGGCGTTGCCATTGTCATGGGCGCGCCGTTCGTGATGCTGCCCGAATCGCCGACCCGCGCGCTCAATGCCAATGGTACCGTGATCGCCTGCATCTCCATCGCCCTGGCCGCTTCCGGCTTCCTGTTAGTGGGCGTTGCCGGCAACCATTTCAAGCGCTCGCTGCGCGCGCGCGTGCTGGCCGGTCTGCTGCTGATCGTACCGATGGCCGGTTCGATCGTGATCCTGACCCAGGACGACTTGCCGGAAACGGTGTGGGTGCTGGCGCCCCTGTTTTGCAGCGCCGCCATCATGTTCATGGCCTTCGTGTTTCCCGGCCGTCCGACCCGCTCGCGCCGCCTGCGCCCGCGCGAGGCGTCCGGCGTGCTGCACTAAACAAAGCCGAAAACCTGTGAAACATGTAAAGGCGCCTGCGGGCGCCTTTTACTTTCCGGCGTCCGGCAAGCTGTCCCACAAATCGCCTGTCGGGCTGGTGCGTGGCGCCGTGACGCCGAAATGGCGGTAGGCCAGCGGCGTGGCGATACGCCCGCGTGGGGTCCGTTGCAGGTAGCCCTGCTGAATCAGGAAGGGCTCGAGCACGTCTTCGATGGTATCGCTTTCTTCGCCGATCGCCGCCGCCAGGTTGCCGATGCCGACCGGGCCGCCGCCGAATTTGAACAGCACCGCTTCCAGCAATTTGCGGTCCATCACATCAAAACCGACGCTGTCGACGTCGAGCATTTTAAGGGCGGCATCGGCCATGTCCTTGGTGATGTTGCCGTTGCCCTTGACCTCGGCGTAATCGCGCACCCGCCGCAGCAGGCGGTTGGCAATGCGCGGGGTGCCGCGTGCGCGCAGGGCGATTTCGCGGGCGCCATCGTCGACGATCGGCGCGCCCAGCAGATCGGCGCTGCGGGTGACGATGCGGGTCAATTCGGTCGTGTTATAAAACTCCAGGCGGGCGACGATGCCGAAACGGTCGCGCAGCGGATTGGTCAGCATGCCGGCGCGGGTGGTGGCGCCGACCAGGGTAAACGGCTGCAGGTCGAGCTTGACCGATCGGGCCGCCGGCCCCTCGCCGATCATGATATCGATCTGGTAGTCTTCGAGCGCCGGATACAAAATCTCTTCGACCACCGGCGAGAGGCGGTGGATTTCGTCGATGAACAGAACATCGTTCGCTTCCAGGTTGGTCAGAATCGCCGCCAGGTCGCCGGGACGCTCGAGCACCGGGCCCGATGTCTGGCGCAGGTTCACGCCCATCTCGCGCGCGATGATGTGGGCCAGCGTGGTCTTGCCCAGGCCCGGCGGGCCGAACAGCAAGGTGTGGTCGAGCGCTTCCTTGCGCTTGCGGGCGG
>JAQGNM010000212.1 GCA_028291845.1 Massilia sp.
ACCGCCGCGCCGATCGCGCCGAGGCGGGCCGCATCGGGCAGGCCGGGCCGGGCAGCCAGCATGTCCTCGACCGCGCGCCACAGGTACTCCAGGTCGGGCAGATCGACGGCGCGGGCGGCGCCGGCCAGGGTGTGCAGGGTGTCGCCCAGCGCTGCAGCCGCCGCATCGGCCGCCGCCGCATCCTGCGCGGCCGGCGCGCCGAGCACCGCGAGTTGGGCGCGGATGGCGTCCAGGTGTGCGTGCGCTTCCATGGCAAACATGTCGAGCAATCCCTGATTTTCTGCGTTGGCCATTTCATCCTCGTGGCGAATCCTGCTTGCGCGAACCAGCACGCTTGACAATTCCACCACAAATTGTCAAATTTGTCATCGCAATTGACGCAAGCGATATGAAAAAATTCCATAAGGGGAACTATTTCCCGACGCGTATCCTACTCCTGTTTGTGGCGGACGGCGAGAGCGCAGCGCGGATTGTCGAGAATCGATTGCAGCGGCGCTGCGCCGACATGGCGATTCAATTTGCCTGGATTGTTGAGTCCGCTTACACCTTAGTGACCAACTAGTGACCAACTAGTGACCAACTTAGTTGCCGCAATTGTGACCATAAATTCACAGTCTGACGGCCAGCTTAGCTGACCAGGCCGTTCTTCAGGGCATAACGGATCACCGAGGCGTTCGAATTGAGCCCCATCTTGCGGAAGATGCGGTTGCGGTAGGTGTTGACGGAGCTGACGCTGATATCGAGCGCCCCCGCCACCTGCTTGACCTGCAGGCCGGCGCCGATCAGGCGCAGGATTTCCGATTCGCGCGCGGTCAGCGACTGGTGCAGCGGCGGCGCGGTCGGCGCCAGGCTTTCCTGCGCCACCAGGGCGGTGACGGTGGCATTCATGTAGACGCCGTCGGCGACCACGTGAGAGATGGCCCTGACCAGTTCCTCCGCCGCCAGCGCCTTGCTGACATAGGCCCCGGCGCCGGCGCCAAGGGCCGCCACCGCGTACTGCGCCTCGGCGTACATGCTCAATAAAACCACCTTCTGGTCCGGGTGGCTGCGACGGATCGCCATCAGCCCCTCGAGGCCATCGTGGCCGGGCAGGTTCAGGTCGAGCACCAGCACGTCCGGCGCGTACAGGCCGACCAGCTCGAGCGCGCAACCGAGATCGGACGCCTCGCCCACCACCCGCATCTGCAGCGAGGCGCGCAAGATCTTCTTGATCCCTTGGCGGATCAATTCGTGGTCGTCGGCGATGACGATGCGGATCATGCGGCGCTCCAGCCGCGCAGGCGGCGCGCCGGCCGGTACGGCGCCAACGGCAGCAACGCCGACACCAGCGTGCCGTGCGGGCGGAGGCCCCGCACGCCGAGGCGCCCGCCGGCCAGAAACGCGCGTTCCCGCATGCCGGTGATGCCGAGCGAAGCGGCGCCGTCGCCGGCGATGGCGCCGGCGATGCCGATACCGTCGTCGCGGATGCGCAGCAGCAGCGCCGGACCGCGCATGTCGATGCTGATCCACACCTGGCGCGCGTGTGCGTGGCGCATCACATTGGTCAGCGCTTCCTGGACGATGCGCAGAAGCGCCTCGCCCATCGGCCGCGGCGGCGTCGGCAAACCGACCGTAATGGCCACCTGCACGCCAATGCGGGTGCGCTTTTCAAAGTCGCGGCCGTGCCATTCGATCGCCGCGTACGCGCCCTGCAGGTCCAGTTCGGGCGCGCGCAGGTCGTGGGCGATGTCGCGCACCTGCTGGACGGCGCGGTCGAGCGTGTCGCAGGCGGCCTGCAGCTCGCCGACGATATGCGCGCTGGCCAGCTGCCCGCCCTGGTCGCCGGCGGCGCGGGCGTCCTGCTGCAGCAGCTTGAGGTCGATCTTGGCGGCCGACAGGGTCTGCCCCAGCTGGTCGTGCACCTCGCGCGCCAGCGCGCTGCGCTCCGCTTCGCGCACCGCCTGCAGGCGCTGGTACAGCATCTTCAGTTCTTCCTGCTCGGCCAGACGTTGGGCCTCCACGCTGGCGACTGCGGTGGCGACGACGGCGGCGATGGTGTCGATGAAGTGGCGGTAGTCGGCGTCGAACGGCGCGCGCGGATTGAGCGCCGCCAGCAGGAAGCCGAACGGGCGGCCGTGGCCGGGCGCCATGAAGGGCAGCCCCAGCAGCCGGCGCGGGCGCTCGGCGAACACCCCGCAGGTGTCGTCCAGGGTCAACAGCTCGGCATCGTCGAACTCGATGGCGTCGAACGAGCCGGCCAGAGCCGACAGCGGGTGGGCGCCGCGCGCGTCGAAACCGCCCCAGGCAATCCGCTTGGCCAGGCCGGCGCAGCCTTGATGCAAGCTGCTGCAAAAACGCTGATCGGCGTAGCCGTTGCCGGCATCGATGTACAAGGCCGCCAGCGGCAGATCGACCGGATTGTGCGCCAGCACCTCGCGTACCCGCTCGAGGATGCCGGCGTCGCCGCGGCGCAAGGCGACGCCGGTAGCCAGGTCGTTGAGGGTGCGCTGGCGCCGCTCGTTGAGAACCCGCGCGGTGGTGTCGATCAGGGTAACGAAGACGGCCGCGCCGGCCAGCGGCGTGCAGGCGAAGGTGAAATAGCTTTGCACCACCGCGCCGCCGCGGGTAATCGACAGCTCGCTGTCTTCTTCGCGCACCGCCGCGCCGGTGGCCAGCACCGCGTGCGCCGC
>JAQGNM010000061.1 GCA_028291845.1 Massilia sp.
GCCATGATGCACGCCCGTATCGCGCGCGTGGTGTACGCCGCCGCCGATCCCAAGACCGGGGTGGGCGGCTCGGTGCTCGACGTCTTCGCGCACGGCCAGCTGAACCATCAGACCAGCGTACTGCGCGGCGTCATGGCCGCGCAGGCCGGCGCCATGCTGCGCGGCTTCTTCGCCGAGCGGCGCAGCTTCTTCGCCGAGCGGCGCAGCATGGCACGTGCCGCGCGCGGCGACGCGATTCAAACGAGTCAAGCTTGACACGCGCAACAATCCGCCCGGCATAAGCGCACTAGCGCGCTCGCAGCCCGCTCAAACGGTGGTATTCTCAAGGCGCGCATTGCAGCGCCTCTCCGAGCCGCCCCGAGCCATTCATCATGCCCACCACCACCGCCAACGGCATCACCATCGCCTACGAAACCGCCGGCGACCCCAAGGCCACACCCGTGTTGCTGGTGATGGGCCTGGGCATGCAGCTGACCGCCTGGCCGGACGATTTTGTCGACGGCCTGGTCGATCTGGGATACTACGTGATTCGCTTCGATAACCGCGACTGCGGCCTGTCGACCAAGCTGACCGGCGCCGGCGCCCCCAACCTCAAGCTGGCGCTGCTCAAGTCGGTCCTGCGCCTGCCGCTGCGGCCGGCGTATTCGCTGGCCGACATGGCCGGCGACGCGCTGGCGGTGATGAACGCGCTCGGCGTGGCGCGCGCCCACGTGGTGGGGATGTCGATGGGCGGCATGATCGCCCAGATCATGGCGGCGCGCCATCCGCAACGGGTGGCCAGCCTGACCTCGATGATGTCCTCGAGCGGGCGGCGCGGCCTGCCGGGGCCGACCCGCGCGGCGCGCGCCGCCTTGCTGCGCCCGCTGCCGAAAGCCAGAGCCGGCGCGCGGGCAGGGGCTGCGGCGCGCCTGGCCGAACAGGTGCGCCTGGTCGACCACCTGGTCGGGGTGCTGCGCACCATCGGCAGCCCGGCCTATCCGAGCCCCGAGCGGCCCTTGCGCGAACGCCTGCTGGCGGCGGTGGCGCGCAACGTCTGTCCGCATGGCGTCGCCCGCCAGTTGATGGCGACCATCGCCGACGGCTCGCGCGCGGCGCTGCTGGCGCAAATCGCCTGCCCGACCCTGGTGATCCACGGCGCCGCCGACCCGCTGGTGCCGCTCGCCTGCGGCGTCGACACGGCAAAACTGGTGCCAGGCGCGCGCCTCGAAATAATCGAAGGGATGGGGCACGATCTGCCGGGGCAGCTGATCGAGCGCCTGCTCGCCTTGATCGACACCCACGCGCGCGGTAAGATGGCGCCCGACTCGCTGCCCAGGCTGTTCGAAAAACAGTAGGGCGGTCACCCTCCTACTGTTAACTTGTCTGCTTATGACCGCTGCTCCAGGTATCGCCATCATCGCCCCGGCCGGGCGCCCGCAGGACGACGCCGTGCTGCCGCGCGGCTTGCGCCGCCTGCAGGAGCGCGGCTACCTGGTCCACAATTATTACAATCCCGGCGCCGCCTTCCAGCGTTTCGGCGGCACCGACCAGGGCCGCCTGGCCCAGCTCGAATCGGCCATCGCCGATCCCGCCATCCAGGTGATCCTCGCCATGCGCGGCCAGTACGGCATCACCCGGCTGCTGCCGCACATCGACTATCAGGCACTGGCCGCCAGCGGCAAGATCGTGGTCGGCTTTTCCGACCTCACCGCGCTGCACATGGCCTTGCTGGCCAAAACCGGCGCCATGAGTTACTGCGGCCCGATGTTCGCCGGCGACTTCTGTGGCGACACGCTGGACGAGCTGACACTGGACAGCTTTTTCGCCTGCCTCGAGGGTCCGGTGCACAGCATCCACGAAACGGTCGAGGGCAACCCCACGCTTGACCTCGAAGGTCCGATCTGGGGCGGCAATCTGTCGATGATGGTGTCGCTGCTGGGCACCGAGTACTTTCCGCGGATCGACGATGGCATTGTCTTCATCGAGGATGTCAACGAGCACCCGTACCGGATCGAGCGCATGTTGCTGCAACTGCTGCAGGCGGGTGTGCTGGCGCGCCAGCAGGCGCTGGTGATCGGCGACATTTCCGCTTACCGCTTGAGCCCGGCCGATAATGGCTACGATTTCGACGCCATGCTCGACTACCTGCGCGCCACGCTGCCGATTCCCGTGCTGACCGGTTTGCGTTACGGTCACGGCCGCAGCAGGGTGACGATTCCGTTCGGCGCGCCGGCGCGGCTGCTGTCGGACCCGGCCGGTTTCAGCCTGACGATGCGCGATTATCCGCGCCTGTAAAAGGGAGGGCGGAGGGCAGGGCGCCGGCCCTGATAAAAACCGGCGCCGTGATAAAATAGCCGGTTAATGAAAATCTTCATCTAAAGGCTTCACACCGTGCTTTCTACTGCCAATATCACCATGCAATTCGGCGCCAAGCCGCTGTTCGAAAACATCTCCGTCAAGTTTGGCGATGGCAACCGCTACGGCTTGATCGGCGCCAATGGCTGCGGCAAGTCGACCTTCATGAAAATCCTCGGCGGCGACCTCGAGCCGTCCGCCGGCACCGTCATGCTCGACACCAACGAGCGCCTGGGCAAGCTGCGCCAGGACCAGTTCGCCTACGAAGACATGCGCGTGCTCGACGTGGTGATGATGGGCCACACCGAGCTGTGGAACGCAATCACCGAGCGCGACGCCATCTACGCCAACCCCGAGGCGACCGACGACGACTACATGCACGCCGCCGAACTCGAGTCCGTGGTGGCGCAGTACGACGGCTACTCGGCCGAAGCGCGCGCGGGCGAACTGCTGCTGGGCGCCGGCGTCTCGATCGACCAGCACCAGGGTCCGATGAGCGCGGTGGCGCCGGGCTGGAAGCTGCGCGTGCTGCTGGCGCAAGCGCTGTTTTCGAACCCGGACATCCTGCTGCTCGACGAGCCGACCAACAACCTCGACATCAACACCATCCGCTGGCTGGAAGACGTGCTCAACGAGCGCAACTCCACGATGATCATCATTTCGCACGACCGCCACTTCTTGAACCAGGTGTGCACCCACGTGGCCGACATGGATTACGGCACCCTGAAAATCTACCCGGGCAATTACGACGAGTACATGCTGGCCTCGACCCAGGCGCGCAACCAGTTGCTGTCGAATAACGCCAAGGCCAAGGAGAAGGTCGCCGAACTGCAGGACTTCGTGCGCCGCTTCTCGGCCAACAAGTCGAAAGCCCGCCAGGCCACCTCGCGCGCAAAAATGATCGACAAGATCAAGGTCGAGGACATGAAACCGTCCTCGCGCGCTTACCCGTTCGTGCGTTTCGAGGGCGAGAAAAAACTTCACCGCCTGGCGGTGGAAGTGGAAAACATCTCGAAAGCCTACGACAAGCAGCTGTTTAAAAACTTCAGCGTGGCCGTCGAAGCGGGCGAACGCATCGCCATCATCGGCGCCAACGGCGCCGGCAAGACCACCTTGCTGCGCACCATCTGCGGCGAGATGTGCGGCATGCAGCCCGATACGGGCAGGGTCAAGTGGGCGGAAAACGCCAACGTCGGCTACATGCCGCAAGATCCCACCGAGGAATTCGCCGATGGCGCCGTGCTGACCGACTGGATGGGGCAGTGGACCAAAGAGGGCGACGACGATCAGGCCGTGCGTTCGATCCTGGGCCGCCTGCTGTTCGGCGGAGACGAAGTCAAAAAGTCGGTCAAGGTGCTGTCGGGCGGCGAAAAGGGCCGCATGATGTACGGCAAGCTGATGCTGGGCCGTCACAATGTCATGCTGCTCGACGAGCCGACCAATCACATGGACATGGAATCTATCGAATCGCTTAACATTGCGCTTGATAAATACGCCGGCACCCTGATCTTCGTCTCGCACGACCGCGAGTTCGTGTCGTCGCTGGCCACCCGCATCCTCGAAATCAAGGAAGACGGCATCGTCGACTTCCAGGGCAACTACGAGGATTACTTGACCAGCCAGGGTATTGCTTCTTAACGCAGGGAGGCGTTTGACATGATCGTCACACCAATCAAGACCGTCGAATACGACCATCCGCAAGCGGGCCTGTCGTGCACCGCCCAGGCCTGGGCCAGAACGCCCGAGGCGCCGGCAGCGGCCGAACGGGCGGCGTTGAAGGATAAAATCCGCAGCCTCCTGAAACAGCGCGAAGCGGTGCTGGTGGCGCATTATTATGTCGACGCCGACCTGCAGGACCTGGCCGAGGAGACCGGCGGCTGCGTCTCGGACTCGCTGGAGATGGCCCGTTTCGGCCGCGACCACCCGGCCAAAACCCTGGTGGTGGCTGGTGTGCGCTTCATGGGCGAGACGGCGAAAATCCTATCGCCCGAAAAGCGCATCCTGATGCCCGATCTCGACGCCACCTGTTCGCTCGACCTGGGCTGCCCGGCCGATGAATTCGCCGCGTTTTGCGACCAGCACCCGGACCGCACCGTGGTGGTCTACGCCAATACCAGCGCGGCCGTGAAGGCGCGCGCCGACTGGATGGTGACGTCGTCGATCGGCCTGGACATCGTGGCGCATCTGCACGCGCAGGGTAAAAAAAT
>JAQGNM010000247.1 GCA_028291845.1 Massilia sp.
GCACCAGCAGTCCGCCTTCCGCCAGCGCGCCAAGTTTGATCGGCGCAAACCCGAGCTGCTCCGCCACTGCAGCGATCTCCGTCGCTGCGCCGTCATCGGCGCTCGCGAGGAACACGACCCGCTTGCCACCATGGACGGCCGGATCCTGGGCAAGAACCGGAGAACCCAGATGGTTGAAACCCTTGACTACTTTCCCCCCTTGAACGCCCGTGCGACAGTCCTGGCCGACGACTGGTCTACCAGCGCCTCGACGGGCACGCCGTAGGCATTGGTCACATCGACGATGGTCTTGCCCTGCCAGGTCGGCAGCGCCTTCGCGACATCCGGGTGCGATTCGTAACGGACGGCCAAAAAAAGGATGTCCGCCTTGAGGGCTTGCGCCAGTGTCGTGGGAATGATCCCGGGGCCGATTGCGGCGGCATCGGCAGCAAAACTTTCCGGATCGCGCGTGGTGGCGACGGAAACTTCGATGCCGGATCTGGCAAACGCCTTGGCGAGCGCGTGGCCGATCTTGCCGAAGCCGATAATTGCGTAAGTCATAAAACCTCCCTGGTTGTTAAATTTGAGCCAGGCCACCGTCAACCGGGACCTCGCTGGCGGTCATGAAACTGCTGTCGCACGACGCGAGAAAGGAACCAACCACTGAGTCTGACACCCCCGGTTCAGGCAACCTCACGATGAGCACGGTCCCTTGCGTGCGCATCGCGACTATCCGATATCGACGTGCATGGCAATATCGAACGTGCCGGCGCCGTTTTTTGCCAGGCCGATCATCAACAGGCCAAGCGATTCGAGCGTCTGGGCCATGTGCAGGGCGCCGATATCCAGAGGCCGCAGGCCGAGACTACCGAGGAAAGTCGCCACGCGCGCCTTGGCTTCGCCATCGTCGCCTGCGATGAACGCGTCGAGCGGACCATCCTTGGCAAGGACGGGGCCGAACAGGGTGTTGAACGCTTTCACGACATGCGCACCGGCGGGAAGGCCTTTGGCAGTTTCCTGCGCCCCGGAACTGCCGCTGGGGGTCACCAAGCCCGACAGATCGGGGGCGACCGGGTTGGCGATGTCGATGATCACCTTGCCGTCCAGCGCCGCCCCGAAATCGGCCACCACCAGGCGCGCCGATGCTCCCCGACACGACCAGCGGCTTGCCGCTGTCCGCCAGCGCCTCGCCGTACGCGAGCATGATCTGGAGTTCCGCAGCGGCCACGGCGTCGATCCCGCCGGTGGGCAGCAGGTCTTGCCTGTGAGCGACGTGAATGACACCGTCGACCGCTGCCGCCGCTGCCTTCAGACCCTCGAGGTCGGTAATATCCCCGCGCTGCACCTTGGCGCCCAGTCCGGTCAACGCATCCGCGGACTTGTCCGAGCGGGCCAGGCCGGTCACTTCGTGTCCGGCCGCGACCAGCTCAGGGATGATGTACGAACCGAGATGGCCGGTTCCGCCAGTAAGCAAAACGCGCATGGTGCTGTTCCTTGTAAGTGAAATGAGAGCGTGCCAACATGCACGCCATGCTATTCACTTCACTTGCAAAAAGCAAGCAAAAATCTGAGAATTTACTTGCGAGACGCAAGTGATGTTAAACTTCGGCCATGAAGACGACGCCTGAATTAGAGATTCGATCCCATTGCGCGGTGAACTACGGCGTGGAGATTTTTGGCGACCGCTGGTCGCTCCTGATCATTCGCGACATCGTTTTTGTCGGCAAGAAGACGTATGGCGAGTTTCGCAAGTCGGAAGAAGGCATTGCGACCAATGTCCTCGCTTCCCGCCTGGCTTTCCTCGAGGAGCAAGGCATCCTCGCGCGGGCGCCCAGCCCCGATGGGCGCAAGGATTTTTACACCCTAACCGAGAAAGGCCTGGACCTCATCCCCATCGTGCTCAATATCGTCCTGTGGAGCGCGCAGCACGATGCGGATTCATACGCCCGGCGCAGCAAGGAGTTCCTCGCGCGGTTAGGCCGCAACCCCGTGAAGGTGAGCGAAGAGGTGAAGGCGCTGGTCCGCGCCGGCGGGTGTATTTTTCCCCAGATCGGCGAGTAAGGGAGGCAGAGGGTCGGGTCCGAAAAACGACACAAGCTCGGCCGTCGGCAGCCATGCGTGCGCCTTTATTGTTCTGTTCGTGTCCGATTTTTCCCGGACACGGACTGAACGCTGGCGCCGCCGTCGGAAAATTTACAGACCAGCTCCTGTCTTTTTGCCGGACCCGACAGTCAGCCTTCTCGCAAACGTGATTACCTGCGTGGTCGGGTTAATGCAGACGCGCGTCGCTCCGGGCATGGCCGCCAGTGGGCCACGTGATCATTTTGCACCTTCAAACCATCGGCTGCTGCACCATGTTGATCGCGTCGAGCAGCGCTGCCATTTGCCGGTGTCGGAGCATGTACATCGTATTGCCCATGGTCGTTGCGAATGCGTCAGGGATGGGTTCGACGAGGATCAGGGTGTCCCCAAGTTGTGCCTTCAGCGCCTCGGGTGAAACGGCATAGGCGCGTTCGCGACGTCGTCCTGCGTGAGCCGTATGAAACTTGCGTTCGTACCGGAAGTCTTCCAGCAAATCTCCCATCATGACCGCCGCCCACAGTGCATACACGTCGAAGTCGCAGGCGTGGTTCATCATGTCGGTCGTATAGCCGCCCGGCGGGCGCACGTTCATCTCGAGCGCGACGTAGGAGCCGTCGGGACGGCGGAAGAATTCAAGGTGAAAGAAGCGCCGGCGCAGGCCGAACGCTGCAAGCGCACGCCGGCCGAGGTCCTCGAGCGCCGGCGGAATGCTGCGCAGGGAGTAATAATAGCCGTCGAGGGTGCCGGTTCTTACTTCCATGATTCCGCTATCGTAGACATGGGAGGTGCAAAAGACCACGCCGCCTTCGCGGTTCACCAGGCCATCGAAGGTGACGATGACGCCCTCGACAAAGGGCTGAACGATGTGACCGTCGAGGGGGAGCAGCAGCGCGGCATCGAGTTCGGCGGCTGTCGATACGCGAAAGGTGGACGTCGCTCCCGAGCCGCTGTCGGGTTTGAAGACGAGTGGCAGGCCGTGCATCGCGGCAAAGTCCCTGACAATCTCGGGCGACGTGCAGCCGATGCCGGGCGGGTGGGGAACCCCCGCCGTGTCGAAAGCCTGCGCCATGGCCAGCTTGCTGCGAAGGCGTCTGACGTCCTGCGCCGACAGACCTTCGATACCGAGGTCGTCGCGCAGGCGGCCCTCGACCTCCAGCCAGTGCTCGCCGTTCGATTCGACAAAGTCGATCGGACCGTGAAGCGCGATCAGGGACCGCACGACGCCAAGCAGGCGCTCGTACTCTCCCATGCGCGGTTCAAACACATACGATTCGAATGCCTGGCGCGCCTCAAGGGGCAAATCTTGCTCGGGGATATCGCCGACCGCAACCACGCTCGCGCCGCGTGCGCGCGCAGCGACGCAGAACAAATGCGAATTTGGCGGGAAACCGGGCGACAAATAAAGGATTCTCACGCTAAGCTTTCCTCAGCAGCCAACCGATTCCGTTCCAGACGTGAAATGGCGATTCATCGGCGCGGATGACCTGAAGCTGCGCCCGGTGCGCCAAGCCGAGCACCTCGCCATTGACTTCCTCGCGCGAGCGCCCGTAGGCGTAATTGAAAAGGACAAAATCGCCCCTGGGGCGCAACACACGCCGCACCTCTTCAAAATGGCGCTCGACCAGCGCCTGCCCGGAAAGCACGAGATAAGGGAAGGTATCGACACTGTAGACGAGGTCCACCGAAGCCGACGCGAACGAGGCCAGGTCCTTGCCGCTGGTGAGCAGCACGGCAGCATTCGACAAGCCGGTGAGCCGACGCGTAGCGGCGGCAATCATGCCCGGTGAAACGTCGGTTCCGGTCACGGAGCGCAGGCGCGAGGAAAGCGGGGCCATCAAACGCCCGATCCCGCAGCCGAGCTCAAGGGCATCCCGATCTGGTGCAAGCACGCCCCAGTCGTCCATCACGCCAATGACCTCGTCCGTCGCCGCAGCCAGCAGCTCGGGATTTCCGAGCGAGTACAGGGCCACGCTCGATTCCTCGCTCTGGGCCACGGACGCATCGAAAAGTCTGCGGCATCGCTCGATGCCCTCTTCCGCGTCGCCGGCAAGTTCCGGCGAATCGAGGCGTTGGCGGAGCATGCCGACGATCGTGCGGCAGCCCGCCTCATTGTCGGCAAGGTGCTGTGCCAGCGCGCGAAGCTTGGCCGGCTCGCCGTTCAGCGTGGGCAGGATGCGGCCGAGCGCCGACGTATCCTCCGTACGCTGGAGCAGCTCCATCACGATCATCGAGATCGAGGCTTCCGAGCGCAAATATCGGTCGACGATGTGCTGGATGCCGGCGGCTTGATTGTTCATGGCTGTCCGTTCAGGTCGCCCGGCAATGCTGACTGGCGATCCGCATCGCGCTTCGCGCATGCTCGAGCGTGGTATCGATGTCTTCCTGCTGATGGGCGTAGCTGATGAACCACATGTGACGCGGGTGCAAGAGGACGCCGCGCTCCAGCATCGCCTCGTAGAAAACTGTCCGCATCGCATCGTTGATGTCGGGATTTGGGTGATCGAAGCGCAAGAAAGGCATCGGCGGGAAAGGCTCGCCGTAGCTCAGCACGGGCACATCGAACTCGCGCGCAATGGCGTTCAGACCGTCGATCAGCCGCTCGCCCAGCGCCCATACATGGTCGGCGACGTTGCGCTCGCGGACGATACGCAGCGTGGTCAAGGCGGCCGCCATGGCCGCGGTATCGCCGTGGAAGGTCCCCGACAGATGCATTCCCGCGGCGCTGTTCATGACTTCGCGCCGCCCCACCACTGCCGCAATCGGCCAGCCGTTGCTCAGACCCTTGCTCACGGTGGTGAGATCCGGCTTGAGTCCGAAGCGCGCCTGCACCGACCCGGGGGCGGTACGAAATGCCGTCTTGACCTCATCGAGAACGAACAGCGCGCCATGGCGATGCGTGAGGTCTTGCAGGACCTGAAACAGCTCCCGTGTTGGTGGCAATACCATCTCCGGCGCCAGGATCACGGCGGCGATTTCGCCAGGGAAGGCGCTGAACAGGGCCTCGAGCGAATGGGGATCGTTGGCGTTGAACTCCAGCACCTGTGCGTCGAGGCCGGCAGGAACCGAATTTTCGAGCGGCAGACACCAGTCGTGCCACCCGTGATACCCCGCGCGTGCGACGCGGCGGCGCCCCGTTGCGCGCCGGGCGATGCGCAGGGCGGCGGTGGTGGCTTCGCTGCCGGTCTTGAGCACCACGGCCATGTCGGCCGCGTCGAACTGCCCGACCAGCGCCTCGGCGAACAGCACGTGCTGGGGACGATTCATCGACAGCAGCGACCCGCGCTCGAGTTCCTCGCGCGCCGCCGCGTCGACTTCAGGGTCGGCATAGCCGAGCAAGAACGCGCCGAAGGCCATCAGATAGTCGATGTACTCGTGCCCGTCGACGTCGGTGATCCGGCAGCCGCGGCCTCGCTCGATATACATGGGCGAGCGCTCGGGTGTCGTCAGCACCCGCCCCGACAAGTGGTGGGCGCCGGGAATGACGGCCTGGGCGCGTCCCAGCCACTCCTGGGAAGTGAAAAAGCGAGCTTCAGTCATGTGTTTGCCTCGATCTTGCCCGGCCTCGGGCGCCGCACCGCAGTGCGGCCGTGAAAGCCCGGTCCGCCATCGCGATGGGAAGACCGATCACCTGCCACTGTGCGCAAGTACAGGCGGACAGAGCCGAGAGCAACAGACGAATTGCCGACCGGCCGTCGGCAAACCGCTGATTTACATAGTGATTCATCGAAACATGAAACATGGTAGCGCGCGCTGTCATCTGGGGCTGTTGCTAGTCGTAACGTTGTCGCATCATAGGTTACATGAACTCAACATTGCTCGGTGCACGACAGCGATGTGCTTGTGAAAACTAGCGCGCCAAGGCTCCGAAGCGAATCGACATCGAGTCTCACCGGCACTTTTTTTGACAGTGGCGCCAGCGTTCAGACCGTGTCAATTGTCAGACCTGGTCCTCACTTCCCCATGCACCGGGCCGCGAGGATTGTCGGCAGCGCCAGTCGGCGCGGGCACGGCGCGGGGATGGGCCTGCACAGCCGCCTGCCCCGTCCCGCGATCAGTAACCGACGCCACGCACGCCACCGGCTGCGCGCAGCGATTCGCCGGTCACCCAGTGGGCATCGTCGGACGCCAGGAAGACGGCGACCGGTGCGATATCTTCGGGTTCGCCGAAGCGGCCCAGTGGCGTGCCGGCCAGCAGTTTCACCCCTAGTTCGCCGGCAAAATTGCCGTCCGTCGCCGGGGTATTGGTGTGGCCCGGCAGGATCGAGTTGACGCGGATCTTGCGCGGCCCCAGTTCCCGCGCCAGTGCGAAGGTCATGGTGTCGACCGCGCCCTTGGTGGCCGCGTACACGCTCGAGGCCAGGTAGGGATCGGTGCTGAGGATCGAACTGATATTGATAATGCTGCCGCCGGCGTCGCCGAACAATTTGACGGCTTCGCGGATGGCCAGGAAGTAGCCGAGCACATTGACGTTGAACTGCTTGTGGAAGGCTGCTTCGGTCATGCCGTCGATCATTTCAAAGACGGCGACGCCGGCGTTGTTGACGAGCACGTCCAGTTGCCCGTGCCTGGCTTTGACATCCTCGAACAAGCGGACCACATCGGCCGATTTGCTCATATCCGCCTGCACGGCGGAGGCCTTGCCGCCCGCGGCCAGGATCGATGCCACGACCGCATCGGCGCCGCCCTGGCTGCTGACGTAGTTGACGATGACGGTCGCGCCGGCGGCGGCCAGGCCCTTGGCAATGCCGGCGCCGATGCCGCTCGATGCGCCGGTCACGACGGCGATTTTTCCCTGCAGTTTCAGTGGGGTAGTCATGGTATTTCCTCTCGCTGGGCGATGTGTGTCCGAGACCACATGGGCTCGTTGACAAGGCATCAGCGTACGCGCCTGCCCGGCGCTGCAGCTGCCGGTTTGTCGCAAATGCTTGCCTGTTCTTCTCATCGGCGCGTTGGGCGGCACTGCGGGTGCTATATTGAATCGATGGAAAATTCGACGATGAGCGGGATCAAGGAGCTGCGCGAGATCGTCATGCGCGCCGGCGACAAATGGACCGCCACCGGCTTGCCGCGCGTGACGATGGTGCGGGCCGAAGCGTGTTCGGACCAGGTCTACCAACCGATGCTGCACCTGGTACTGCAGGGGACCAAGAGCCTGTCGATCGGCGACCACGTCCTGCAATTCGCACCAGCCACCTATTTCATCGTGCCGGTGGACCTGCCCGCGCTTGGCCAGGTGTCCGGCGCGCTGCCGGGACAAAGCTACCTGGCCCTGAGCCTGACGCTCGATCCCGCCGTGATTGCCGCCATGCTCGCGGACCTGTGCGAGACCGGGGTCGAGCGGCAAGGCGACGCATTTTGCGTGACGGCGGCCGGCCCGGAACTGATCGATGCGTGGCTGCGCATGATGCGGCTGGTCGATCGTCCACAGGAGGCTGCGCTGCTGGCGCCGATGATCGAACGCGAGATTTTATTCCGCGTCCTGCAAGGGCCGCAGGGTGACATGCTGCGCCAGATCGCGCGCCCGGACAGCCGCTTGTCGCAGGTGCGGCGCACGATCGACTGGATCCGCCTTCACTTCGCCGAACCGCTGCGCGTGGAGCCCCTGGCAAAGATGGCGGGGATGAGCGTGGCGGCGTTCTACCGGCACTTCCGCGCAGTGACGGCAATGACGCCGATCCAGTATCAAAAGCGCCTGCGCCTGTTGAAGGCGCGGCGCCAGCTGCTGTTCGAGCCGCACGACGCGGCATCGGTCGCGTTCTCGGTGGGGTACGAGAGTGCGTCGCAGTTCAGCCGCGAATACGCGCGCATGTTCGGCATGCCGCCGGTGCGCGACGTGGCCCGGTTCAAAACGCCGGCCTGACGCACGGCATCGGCCGCTTCAGGCCGTGCGCGTGTGCGCCAGCATCCGCGCGGTGTCGCGTTGCGGCGCCATGCCGAACAGCCGCGCATATTCGCGGCTGAACTGGGTCGGGCTTTCGTAGCCGACATCGTAGGCGGCCGCCGCCACGCTGCTGCCCTTGGCCACCATCAGCGTACGCGCGTGCATCAGGCGAATGCGCTTCTGGTACTGCACCGGACTCAATGACGTTGCCGCCTTGAAGTGGCGGTGAAACGCCGACACGCTCATCGCGGCCTTGTCGGCCAGCGCTTCGACGCGCAGGGGCAAACTGAAATCGCGCCGGATCCATGCGATCGCCGCCGCCAGCCGCGCCATGGCGCTGTCGGGCGCCGCGATGGCACGCAACATGGCGCCATGCGGCCCTTGCAGCACGCGATACAGGATCTCGCGCTCGTACGCCGGCGCCAGCGCGGCGATATCGCCTGGCCTGGCCATCAAGCCCAGCATGCGCGTCCAGGCGTCGAGCAGCTCCGGCGTGACGGCGGCGACCGAAAAGGCGCCGCCGCGGTTTTCAGCGCAGTCCGGCGGCAGGTCCGCGATCAGGTCGGCCAGGATGGACGGCACCAGTGTCAGGGCCACCGCCATGTAGGGTGCGCCGGCCGCATCGGCGCGGATCACGCCGACCGCCGGCAACTCCACCGACATGACGAAATACGTCGCCGGATCGTAGTCGAAGGTGTGCTCGCCGACTGTCATCGATTTACTGCCCTGCAGGATCAGGTTGATCATCGGCTGGTAGACGGTCGCCAGTTCATGCTCGGGAATGGCGCCCTGCACCATCGCCACCCGCGGGATGCCGGTCTCCAGCCGCCCGTTGCCGTTTTGCGCGGCGAGTTCGCGCAAACGTCCCATCTGCTCGTCGATTTGTTTGTCCATGATGCATTGGACCCCAACGCCGGGCATCGCACAAGGCAAAAGCAGGATCAGGCAGATTTCAGGCAGGATCGGATGCGCCGGCAGGTGCCACCAGCCGTACAGTCGATGCCTCACTTCCGATCACTGGAGCTACACATGAATATCATCGTCATCACCGGCGGCAGCCGCGGCATCGGCGCTGCCACCGCCATCGAAGCGGCCAAACGGGGCATGGGCGTCATCCTCACTTACAACACCAATGCCGGCGCCGCGCACAAGGTGGTGGCCACCATCGAAGCGGCTGGCGGCAAAGCCGTCGCGCTGCCGCTCGATGTCGCCAACGTCGACAGCTTCGGCGCCTTCAAGGAGGCAGTCGTCCAGACGCTGGCGGCGACCTGGCACAGCGCCACCTTGCACGGCCTGGTCAACAACGCCGGCTACGGCCTGTTCAACCCGATCGAAACCGTCACCGCGGCGCAGTTCGACGGCCTGATGAACGTGCACTTGAAGGGACCGTTTTTTCTGACCCAGGCGCTGCTGCCGCTGCTGGCCTCCGGCGCCGCCATCGTCAACCTGACCAGCGCGACGACCCGCGTGGCCACCGCCGGGGTGGCGCCTTATGCGGCCTTCAAGGGCGGCCTGGAAGTCCTTTCGCGCTACATGGCCAAGGAGTTCGGCGCACGCGGCATCCGCGTCAACGCCGTCTCGCCAGGCGCAATCCGCACCGAACTCGGCGGCGGCCTGAACGACGAATTCGAAGCCATGCTGGCCGGGCAAACAGCGCTCGGACGGGTCGGCGAACCGCAGGATGTGGCACGTGTCATCGCCACCCTGCTCTCTGCCGAAACTGCCTGGATCAATGCACAAACCGTCGAAGTCGCCGGCGGGTACATCATTTAGGCAAACAAAAGGAACACGCTTGCACGTGTGCGTACCGGCGCAGAACAACAGCGACAGCGCCCGATCATCCTTAACGCCAATGCACTCGAACGATTCATCACCTGCCAGGGAGCTGCCATGCTGGACCACCTGTTTCTCTCCGTCGCCGATGTCCCGGCCTCGGTCGCCTTTTACGAGCGCGCCCTGGCGCCCCTCGGTATCGTCCACGTCCATGACTACAACGGCGCCGACGGCCCACCCGGCCATCCCGACCTGAAAGGCTTCGGCAGCAACCATCGCATCTATTTCTGGCTGCGCGCCGGCGCCGCCGATGCGCGCGCCGTCCACATCGGCTTCGTGGCCGGCAGCAGCGCTGCCGTCGATGCCTTTTATGCAGCCGCGCTGCAGGCTGGCGCGGCGGACAATGGCGCCCCCGGTCCGCGCCTTCACTACGACCCGCGCTACTACGCGGCGAATATTTTTGATCCTGATGGCTACAGCATCGAAGTTGTCTACAAAAGCTGGCAGCACATGCAGTCGTCAAGCACACAGGAACCGATCCCATGACCCAGACCATCCTGATTTACGGCGCCACCGGCTACACCGGCAAACTGGTCGCCATGCAAGCGCGCGATACCCGGCTCGCGTTTGAAATCGCCGGCCGCAACGCCACCCAAGTGACCGCCCTGGCCGACCAGCTGGGCGTGCCGTGCCGCGTCTTTGCGCTGGACGATCCCGCCACCATCCGCGCCAGCCTGGCCGGCGTCACGGCCGTCCTGAACTGCGCGGGGCCGTTCGCCAGCACTGCCGGTCCGCTGATGGAGGCCTGCATCGCTTGCGGCGTCCATTACCTCGATATCACGGCCGAATACAAGGTGTATGCACTGGCTCAATCGTGGTCGGCGCGCGCCGCTGCCGCCGGCGTCATGCTGCTGCCAGGGGTCGGCTGGGACGTGGTGCCGAGCGATTGCCTTGCCCTGTACCTTGCGGCGAAGGTCGACCAGCCGCAGCGCCTGCGCATCGCCCTGCAGGTCGCCAATTCGATGTCGCGTGGCTCGGTCAGCAGCGTCGGCGAGATCCTCGGCGTCGGTGTGCTGGCGCGCGTCGACGGCGTCATCGCGGCCACGCCCGACGCCGCGCCGGCACGCTTCGACTTCGGCGCCGGCCCGGTCGACTGCACTCCCTTGTCGTTCGGCGACCTGGTCACTGCGTGGAAGTCGACCGGCATTCCGAATATAGCGATGTTCGTCAACATCAAGGACAACGTTTTGCCGGAAGGCGTCGCCGCCATGCCTGATGGTCCTTCGCTGGACGAACGCCTTGCCAACCGCGCTGCCGCCGTGGCGGAAGTCACCGGCATCGATGGCACAGTCGTACGTGCGCGCATCGACACCATCAACGGTTACTCCTACACGCCGCTGGCCGCCGTCGCAGCGCTGCACCGGGTCGTGGCGGGTCGGATCGAGCCTGGCTTCCAGACGCCGGGCACCGTATTCGGCGCCGATTTCGCGGTAACGATTGGAGGCACGCGGATCATCGACATGGGGTAGACGAAGATTGAGAGTCTGTCATCGTGCCACATCGGGCGTGACCGGAATTTGGCGAAAGCGAATGCCGCCAAGAATATAGGTCCTCGCGACCTGAGCGTTCAACAACGGCAGGTGATCAATTACTCCGATAACAGCCCTACAAGGTTCCCCTCAAGTGAGGGCGATGAGCTCGCTATCATCGCAATTCGAGCTATTGCTCACCGGACAAGGCCCCGACTCCAGCCATGTCCGATTTCACCTACAACAAAACGCGCCTGTTTTACCGCGCGCACATTTGCAATAAACACATCTGGCTCGTAATCTTACATTTCTGCATGCCAGTGTCACAATTCAAGGTTTGCTTTTTGACCTTTCCAGACGGAAATTCTTCGTGTCTGATTTCGCCATGGAATTGATTGTCGCTATGCATGAGATTGATTGCAGTTGTTGACGGGATTAATCCGCCCAAATTTCGCTCAACATAACGTCGTTTATTTGGCTCGAAAGGCGCTCGACAATATGATCCAACCTTACGCAGTCTCATCTCTCCCACCCAATCAGCTGGCTGAATTAACCCGGCTGATGATAGAAGAGGTTAAGGAAGCGGCCGTCTTTTTTATGAATCCTGATGGGATCATTGAAAGCTGGAACAGCGCAGCGGAACAGATCAAGGGCTTCACCGCGGAGGACGCAATCGGAAGCCACCTGTCGCTGCTCTACACGGATGAAGACAAGGCCCGCGGATGGGCGGATCATAATTTAAAGGAAGCAATGCACAGCGGCTTCTTCAGGGAGGAACGGTGGCGACAACGTAAAGACGGCAGCGTGTTTTGGGCCAGGGTGCTACTCACGTGTTTGCGCAATGAAGCTGGTGAGCATATTGGATTCTCCAAGATCACGCTCGACCTGACAGAACATAAACTGCTTGAGCGCTGCGTCAAGGAGAAGGAAGAGACCAGGCGCGTGCTGTCAGCCGCCAGTGCCGGCACATGGACGTGGCATCCTGAAAAGGAGCAGGTGGATGTCTGCCAAAATTTTTTGGCGCTATTGGGTCACACTGGCAAGGACACTACTATTTCCTTTGCGCAGTGGCTGACTTTTATTCATCCAGATCATCGGGAAGTAATAGCAGATCAGCTGGAACGTGCTCATGCGGGCGGCCATCTCGACTCGGTGCGCATGGAAATGTTGATGCGCGAGAAAGGTGGCTCGCACCGCTGGTTTGCCGCGCGTGCAGAATGGCATCAGGAAACCGCAGGTGGTCCTTACGTGCTTCAGGGCGTGAACATAGATATCCAGGAGTTGAAAACAATTGGGGATGAACGGCAGCAGGCGATTGAAAAATTAAAGGCTGAGGATGTCCGCAAGAATGAATTTCTGGCCATGTTGGCTCATGAGCTGAGAAATCCCCTGGCGCCCATTAGTGCAGGGGCAGAAGTCTTAAGATTGGTCAGACAGGATGAGGCGCGGGTACGGAAGACTGGCGAAATCATCAGCCGGCAGGCCGCGCATATGTCCAATCTCATCAATGATTTGCTGGATGTGTCGCGGGTAACGCGCGGCTTGGCTGATATGGAAAGTAAAACACTGGATGTCCGCCAGGTCGTGTCCGATGCCGTCGAGCAGGCAAAACCGCTCATCCGCTCGAAGCATCATCATTTGACTTTGAACATTCCCCCGCAAACCGCGCTGGTTGCTGGCGACAACAAGCGCCTGGTGCAGGTCGTTTCGAATTTGCTCAACAACGCGGCGAAGTACACCCCTGAAGGCGGCACCATAGCGCTGAAAATTGAGGTGCGGCAGCCGCAGGTCATATTGGAAATCACCGATAGTGGCATCGGCATGGACCCGGGATTGCTCGATCACGTCTTTGAGCTTTTTGCCCAGGCAGAGCGCAGTTCCGACCGTTCTTCCGGGGGCCTGGGCCTGGGGCTCGCGCTGGTCAAAAGTATTGTTGAGCTGCACGGCGGAAGCGTCTCTGCCGCAAGCGAAGGGATCGGCAATGGCAGCAGAGTTACCGTGGTCTTGCCGCGAATTCATCAGGACCTGGAAGTGCCGGTCGCACCTGGCGGTCGCCCTCTTGCACTAGACGCTTTGCATGGATTAAAAATCCTGGTCGTCGACGACAATGTCGATGCGGCGGACATGTTGAGCACCATCCTGGAAGCATCAGGGCATCAAGTGATTGCGGAAAACGAAGCAAGGCGAGCCTTGGAGCGGGCGAGCCGCGAATCACCGGACGTATGCCTGCTTGATATTGGATTACCTGAAATGGACGGACACGAGTTGGCAGAGCGTCTTCGCGCCCAGCCAGCCACACAGAACGCGGTGCTGATCGCAATCACTGGCTACGGGCAGCAAAGCGATCAGGAAAAAGCTCTCGCCGCTGGGTTTGACCATCATTTCACAAAACCTGTGGACATGGAAAAACTGCGTGCGATTCTTGCCGGGATCTGCGTGTCTAAATAGCTTTGAATTTTCCGGGCGCCGGAGTACACAGCGTGCGCGGTCTCCGGTCGAGAGCGGAAAGTCGCAAATTGCCGCGTAACTCTACATTCAAACCAGACGAGCGCGTGGGGCAGATTATCGGCTCAAGCGTGGCGCCGCCGGCCGGCCCGGAGTTGACGCCCTGGGGCACCACGCGCACGCCGCCGGCATGACAGGCGCGCATGACGCCTGCGACCTGGTCCACGCTGGAAGGCCTCAGCACGGCATCGGCTCCCGGCGTTCGCTGCAGGGACTCGAGCAGCCTTGGCCGGCGATCATGGCGCGGCTCCGAAGCCGAACAGGCGATGCGGGTTGTCGACCAGGATGCGATGACGCGCATCGTCCTCCGGCACCCAGTCGTACAGTGTATCGAGCAGGTCGCCGACGTTCATCATCGGCTTCCAGTGCGATACATGCGGCCAGTCCGAACCCCAGAGGCAGCGATCCGGCGCCGCCTCGGCCAGCAGCCTGGCGTACGGGGTGGTGTCGGCGTACGGCAGGCCGTCCACGCTGTTGCGGTAGGCGCCGGAGAGCTTGGCCCAGCCGCCGTCGCGCACCAGGCCGAGCAGCGTTTGAAAGCCGGCGTCGCCGGTGCCGACCGAGGTCGGGAAGTGCCCCATGTGGTCGACCACGTACGGCACCGGCAGCGCGGCGATCGTGGCGGCCAGTGGCGGCAGCTGGCGCGCGTCGATCAGGAACTGCAGGTGCCAGCCCATGTCGCGCGCCAGTGCCCCATACTCGGCCAGCGCATCGAAGCCGATGCCGCCGCCGTACAGGACGTTCAGGCGCAATCCGACCACGCCGGCGTCGCGCGCCTGTTCGTAGTCGGCCGCGGGCAGTCCGAGCGGCATGACGGCAATGCCGCGCAGCCGCTCGCGGTGTTGTCGCAGCGTCGACAGCAGGAGCCGGTTGTCCGACCCGTGCACGCTGACCTGGACCAGCACCCCATACGTCATGCCGGTCTGGTCGAGCATGCGGATGTAGGCCGATCCTGGAGCGGCCGGCGGTGTATAGGAGCGCTGCCCGACGAACGGATAGGCGGGCGGCAGTCCGATCACGTGCGCATGGGTGTCGACGGCGCCGGCCGGCACCGGGAATCGGGTCGGGCCGCGCGGCTCCGGGTCCGGTCCCGGGCATGCCGGCGCATCCTGAAAGGGAAGGGTGTGTTCAGGCATCGGTATCAAGCTCGCGGCCACGGGTTTCGGGAAGAATCAGGGCGGTGACGAAAAACAGGCAATACGCCGCCACCGCGAAGATGGCGATCGCGTGGGACAGCGCCATGTGCGCCGAGATATACCCCACCAGTGCCGGGAACAGCGCACCGATGCCGCGCCCGAAGTTGTAGGTAAAGCCCTGGCCGGAACCACGCAGGCGGGTCGGGTACAGCTCGGTGAGGAATGGCCCCACGCCGGAGAAATAGCCGCTGGCGAAAAAGCCGAGCGGGAAGCCGAGGACCAGCATCACGTTGTTGGAGATTTCAACCTGCGTATACAGCAGCACCAGGACGATCGCGCCGACCGAGAACACCAGGAACAGCTTGCGCCGGCCGATGCGGTCGGCCAGCCAGGCGCCGACCAGGTAGCCGGTGAAGCTGCCAGCGATGAGCATCGCCAGGTAACCGGTCGAGCCGACCACGGTCAGGTGGCGCTCGGTCTTGAGGAAGGTCGGCAGCCAGGTCGTGACCGCGTAATAGCCGCCCTGCAGGCCGGCCGACATCAGCGACGCCAGCACGGTGATGCGCAGGATGCCCGGCGCGAAGATTTCCCAAATCGCTGGACGCTTGATGCCGCTTTCGATCTGTTTGCGGCGCACTTCGGCGGCCTGGGGTGGCTCCTCCACGTAGCGGCGCAGGTAGAACACCAGCAGTGCAGGCAGGCAGCCCATGACGAACATCGCGCGCCATGCCGTTTCCGGCGGCAGCAGGGTGAACAGCATGGCCTGGGCCAGCACCGCGACGCCCCAGCCCAGCGCCCATCCGGATTGCACGCAGCCAACCGCGCGCCCGCGGTACTGGGCGCGGATGGTTTCACCCATCAACACCGC
>JAQGNM010000613.1 GCA_028291845.1 Massilia sp.
CCGAGCACGTCGCGGCGTACGCGGCCGAGCGGGAGGCGGCACGATGAGGCCACTCGACCTGCTCTCAGCCCTGGTGCTCGACTCTGGGGCGCTCTGGGGCGAGACCGCGACCGATTGGCAGCGCGCCGATGCTGCCGCGCTGCTCGACCACGGCCCCGACGCACCCCGGCTTCACTTCCTCACCCGGCCGCGCGGTGGCAGCAAGACCACCGACCTCGCGGCGGTGGCGCTCGCGGCGCTGGTCACTCAAGCGCCGACCCGCTCTACCTCGCACGCGTTCGCCCGCGACCGCGACCAGGCCGCGTTGCTGCTCGACGCGCTCGGGGGACTCGTGGCCCGTACCGGGCTCGGCGGGCTGGTGGACATCGGCTCGTGGTCCGTCACTGTCCGCGAGACGGGCGCGCGGCTCGCAGTGGAGTCGGCAGACGCGGCCTCGGCCTACGGTCACCTGCCCTTCCTGGTCATCGCCGACGAGTTGGCTCAGTGGCCCACGACGCGCGGAGCGCGGGCGCTGTGGGAGGCGCTGGTCTCCGGGCTCCCGAAGCGGTCAGACTCTCGGCTCGCGGTGCTCACCACGGCGGGCGACCCGGCTCACTGGTCGGCGAAGGTGCTCGATGCGGCGCGCACCTCCGACCGCTGGCGCGTGTCGGAGGTGCGCGGGCCGCTGCCGTGGGCCGACCCCGACGACCTCGCCGAGCAAGCGCGATTGCTGCCCGCCTCGGCCTACGCTCGGCTGCACCTCAACCGCTGGACCGCCGCCGAGGACCGGCTCACCTCGGCCGAGGACTTGGCCGCGTGCGTCACGCTCGACGGCCCCCAGCCCCACGACCCGCGACACCGCTACGTGATCGGGCTGGACCTCGGGCTCAAGAATGACCGGACCGTGCTCGCGGTGTGCCACGCCGAGCACACATCCGGCCCGCCGCTCGTAGTGCTCGACCGGATGCACGTGCTCGCGGGCAGCCGTGAGCGGGCGGTCAGTCTCGCCGACATTGAGGCGGTCGCCCACGAGGCCGCGACCACCTACGGCGCGCCGATCCGTCTCGACCCCTGGCAGGCGGTGGGACTGGCGCAGCGGCTCCGGGCTCGCGGCGTCGCTGTCACCGAGTGGACGTTCTCGCCCGTGTCAGTAGGGCGGCTGGCGATGACCCTGCACCTGCTGCTCAGAGAGCACCGGCTCGCCCTGCCCGATGACTCCGGGCTCCTCGACGAGTTGGCCGCCGTGAGGCTGCGGGAGACCCGGCCCGGCGTCTATCGGCTTGACCACGACGCCGGAGAGCACGACGACCGCGCCGTAGCCCTCGGGCTGGCCGCCCTGGCTCTGACCGACCGGGCCGAGGGCCGGGGAGGGATCACGAGCCCGATCGCTCTGCCTCGGGTCGCGCGCACGTTGCACGACGCCCGCCCCTCGCTGCCGACGCGGCTTATGGTGCGTGCGGCGGCACGCGAGCAGACTCCCGGGCAGCGACGGGCCGGGTTGGGGCTGCTCGTGCTGGGCTCGGCCAACGGCCCGGAACGAATGACCCGGCGCGACCGGCGCGGATAGCCTGCCTGGCATGACGCATCGAACCGCCCGCCGGGCTGCTGCCGGTCTCGTCTGCGCCGCCGTAGTCGCTCTGAGCGGCTGTGGCGGTGAAGAGTCAGGGGACGACCCGAGCGCCGACAACGACTCCGCGCCGACCTCGCCCGAGCAATCCTCGGAAGCGCCGAGTGAAACCGCCGCGCCTGCGTCCGCCACGTGCAACCTCAAGGGGAAGTCTGGCGGGACGGCGACTCTTGAGCAGACGTCCGACGGGCTCGTGATGACGTTCGCCGGGCTGCCGGTCCCGGACACGGGCACCGCGCTCTACTCCGTGTCCGCGTACGACGCGGCGGGTGAGCAAGGCGGGCAGTTCGGTGTGAAGTATCAGGACGGCGAGCAGATCGCCTTCTTCGTGTTCGACTTCGGGACCGTCGAGCAGACGAACCTCGACGGCGAGGCCGAGACCTCGACCGACGGAATCACCGCAACCGCTGCGGACGCCGACCTCGGGCCACTCTCCGGCGTTGAGGTGGGGTCGTGGTCCGCCACGTACAACGTCAACGGCAACGACGTGGGCACCTGCCCCGGCGGCATCGACTCGCTGCCCTTCCCGGGATAGTTGAGGCAACCCGCGCAGAGGACCGATGTCGGTGCCTTGCGGGAACGTGCGGTCATGTCCGTTCTCGTCCCTCGTCGCCCGGGTCCTCCTAGGATGCCGCGCATGGGACTTCCGGGAGAGCGGTATCGCGTTCCGCGCGGTCTCCATGAACGGACGAGCAACTTCATGGAGGTGTTCCAAACCTCATGGGTCAGCGCGGTAGCCGCAGCGTCAGGCGCTGTCGTCCTGTCCTACGAGATCGTGGACGACGGCCTCGATGCGATGCTTCACCACAGGCACCCCTCGCACAGCGCGATCCCAGAGCACATCGCCATGCTCCGATTGCAACTGAAGGCGACGAGCAGCCCGCCCAGCAACGGCAGGTTGTCGACGCAGGTATCTCGCAAGCGGTTCGCTGAGTATTCGGTCAGGGATCCCTCGATTGCGACGATCGTGGCCATCCTCTCGATGCCATCAATGCGAGAGCACTGGACCTTTGCCGGTCATCGCGCCCTGTCGCTGTTCGGCCGCTGCGCATGGGTGAACCTCGACGGGGAGACACTCCCGTCGGGAAACCCGTCCGACAAAGTAACGATCCACGCCCCACTAACCCAACAGTTTGACGACGTGACACTGGCTCAGATCATGGAGCGCATCGGAGCAGGCGGGAAGCCATGAGCGACCACGAATCGTCGCCTTACCTGTTCGGGGATGACCTTCACCGCGACCCACTCCGCTGGCTCTTGCTGCGCAATGGCTGGATCGAACATTCCGAAGTCCCAAGGAAGTACGAGATCTGGAAGCCCGCCGGACGACGAGAGTCCAGTGATCTGGCCGTCATCGTGCCCCTCGATCGTGACCGAGGGGACTACATGGAGTTGTACGAACGGGCGATCCGTGAGTTGAACCGCTATGTCGGCGACGCTCGTTTCGCCGCACTCAGCGATGAGTTGGCGGCCGAGGATGACCTCGACCTCGCTCTAACCACATGGAGCAGAGGGAGCGAGACTGTCCCCGGCACGATTCGTTGGCTTGAAGGTCAACAAGTGCACATGGCGATCACTCAGCAGTTGACCGCTGCCGCCAAGTCAGCGGTGTCACCCGCTCGACGCCTGGGCCGGTCGGGCGAATACTTCGCGCGGGAGTTCATGGCGGCGACGCTCCTCGCGCCGAGTGGGATCGGGAGTTATGTCGTGAACGCGATGACGCCGATTCACCGCACGCTGCCTATCTCAGCCGCTGCGACGGACAACGTTCAGCCGTTGGAGCGCGGCGCGATTGAGGCGGTGGCCGTCTTGCGCCGCTTGGACCAGGCTTTGACAGCAATCGAGGCGGGCCTCTCCGAGACTGATGAGCGCGCGGCCGTGGGCATGCTGTCGGAGCAGGCGCGGCGCGGTGTTTCCTATGAACTGGTGACGGGGCTCGTCGGCTTCATGGCGGGTCGCGAGGCGGCAATCACTGTCCCCCGCGATGTCTGGGTCGCGGACGCGACGCGAAAGGAGTTCGCGTTCGATCCTCCGCACGTGCACGTGCTGGTCCGCTTGGCCGACGTGCTCAGGGGCGAAGATGAATCGACCAGAGCGACAATCACGGGCATCGTGACGAAGTTGGAGCATGAGCCAGGTTCCACGGACTACAAGGTGCGTGTGTTCACGACTTCGCGGGGACCTGTCCGGCGTGTGACCTTGCACGTCACCGAGCAGGACTATGCGCGCTGTCTGGCCGCGCACCGAGAGAGTGCGCTCGTGCGCGTCGACGGACGGCTCTTCAAAGACGGACGGCTCTGGACGATCAATGAGCCGGAGCGCTTGGACGTTCTGGACGCGGACCAGGTGGCCGAGGAGGAGGAGGCCGAGGACCTGTTCCGGCTCGCCAGTGACGACGACTAGGCCGCGAGCCGACTCCGATTTACGCTCGCGGCAAGTCCGGGAATCGGTCGTAGTCAGAGCAGCCGGGTTGCCAGATGTCCACGACAGCCGAGGCCGAAACGTCAGCCCGGTAGAACATGTCAGCGCCCAGTCCGGACAGCCCGGCGAGATGTGCCCCGAGCACAGTCTCCAAGCCAGGGAACATGTCCCAGTCGGCAATGTCGAGTTGCAGGTCCAGCACGACGATTGACGGTGAGCCCAGAGCCGACCGGAGGCGGGCTGCCCCCTCTGGGCTGGCGTGGAAGTAGATCGCTTCGCCGCCCCAGGACGTGAGTAGCGGCCATACTCCCCGCCAGTCCTCCGAGAACGCGGTCAGACCCACCACTGCGCACACCTGGCCCGTGCGGATGCCCTGGAACCCGGTCGCATAGACCGTCTCTGCTCGCATCCTGGCTGCCTCGGACCCCGTGATTGCCCCAGCGGCAACTGCTTCGGTGATCCGGCGCTCGACGTGGTCAGGAGACAGAGCCCGCAAGCCCTCCCGTCGCACGCTCTCAACCTCATGTGGCAGAAGTCGGGTCGCGTGATACGTGCGCAACGGCTCGCCACCAAGAAGGTCGGTGACCTCGCTCTCGCTGACAGGCAATCGTAGGTCGCCACCCACCGTGCTTGGCTCGACGCCCGCGAGGGCGACCGTTAGCGCGTCGCGCAGAGGGCGGGGCCACGTGCTCACGTTGTCTGGGTCCACCGCCACGCGCTGAGACTAATGCGGGTCCCGTCCTGCGCCCGGTCACAACGGTGGTCACAAAGGGGAGGGCATGACCTCGGATGAGAACGGATAGGGTCGGCCGACAGAGGTAATCCCCGCCGGAGGAACGGGCGAGTTCGGGTCAGGTCGGTCACTACGTGGCGACTTTGAATCAGGACTAGCGACGTAG
>JAQGNM010000286.1 GCA_028291845.1 Massilia sp.
TTGCTGGCGAAGCCGCGCACGCCGTAGGCGCGGTTGCGGCCGTGGCCCTTGGCCATGTACAGCGCCATGTCGACCAGGTTGACGGCGCGCTCCCACGGCAAGGGCTGCTCGCCGGGCGACAGCGGGAACGGCGCGAAGCCGATCGACACGTTCACCGAGATGCGGGTGCCCTGGTGATCGACGCTGCCTTCTGAAATCCCCGCCAGCAGACGGCGCGCGATGTCGTCGATGCCGGCGCGCGGCACCGCCGGCAGAAAGGCCAGAAATTCCTCGCCGCCCCAGCGCACGATCATATCGGTCTCGCGCAGAATCACCCGCAGGTTTTCCGAGATCATCGTCAGCACGGCGTCGCCGGCGGCGTGGCCGTAAGTGTCGTTGACGTTTTTAAAATGGTCGACGTCGAGCAGAAACAGGGCGGCGACGGTGTCGTCGTCGGACACGGCGCCGCGCTGATCGATCCGGGCGCGCCCGCGCATGAACTCCTGGAAGTGGCGCCGGTTGTATAGGGAGGTGAGCGGATCGCGCGAACTTTGCTGCTTCAGTTCGAGGTATTTCACCTGCAGCTGGGCGTTCGCGGTGCGTACCTTGCGATACAGGATGCCGACGATGACGGCGACCAGCGCGCAGACCACCGCGAGCAGCCACCAGATGCGTTGCTGCAGGCGGCGGTTGTCGATCTCGGCGCCCTTGACCTGGTTCTCGCGGCGCAGCAGTTCGATCTGCCGTTCCTTCTTGTCCGCTTCGTACTTTCCCTGGACTTCCTGCACGGCCTTCTGGCGGCGCGCTTCGAACAGTTCGTTCGACAGCTTGCGCTCGCGGTGGTACGCCGCCACCGCCCCGGTCATGTCGCCGGCCCGTTCGAGGGCGCCGCCATATTCGAGCAGCACTTCCTGCAGCTCCGGCTTGGCGCCGCTCTTTTCGTACACCGCCAGTCCCTCCTCGAAACTGCGCTTGCCTTCGGCCAGGCGGCCCATGCCGAGGTAGGCCTGGCCGATGTTGACGCGCGCCGTCGCCTCGGTGCTGGTGTCATTGATCGGCAGCGCCGCCTCGATAGCCTGGTTGGCGTACAGCAGCGTGTTGCGGTAGTCGCGCTCGTGCAGGTAGCTGTCGGAGATGTTCACCAGCGAGGTGGGAATCATGGTGGTGGCGCCGATGCGGCGCTGGATCTCGAGCGCCGCCAGCAGCGCCTTGAGTGCGCGCTTGGGCTGGTTGGTGTCGATCGCCAGGATGTACTCGGTGTTTTTCAGGCCGGCCATGCGCACCGGCGAATTGGCCTTGGCGGCGGCCGCATAGGCTTCCTCGAGGATCTGAAAGCCCTTGTCATATTCCTTGATCTGGCCGTACACCCACGCCAGCGCGTTGAGCGCCATGACGCTCTGGATCGGGTGATCGTAAGCGCGCGCCATCGATGCCGCCGCCTCGATCCTGGCCAGCGCTTCCGGAAAATTGCCCTCTTCGGCGTGGGCCTGGCCGGCGGTGATGGTGGCGGAAATACGCAGCGCCATGTCGGCGGTCTTGTCGGCCAACGCCGCGCCTTCCCAGGCCAGCTTGTGCGACTGCGCCAGTTCATGCATCGAAAACAGCACGAAGCCCTTGGCCAGGATGCCCTTGGCAAGGGCGACGTCGTCGTGGCTGGTGCGGCCGAAGGAGATCAGTTCTTCGGCCAGCGCCATCGCCTCCGGCAGCATGCCGCGGGTACGGTAGGAGAGCCACAGCTGGTTGAGAAACTCGGCCTTGGTGGCGACGCTGGCGGCGCGCGCCTGCGCTTCGATTTTGCGCAGAGCGGCCAGCGCCGTCACCGGCTGGTAGCGATTGAGTTCGCGGATGTCGTCGAGCTGGCGGTCCAGATCGGCCGTTTGCGGCGCCGCTACCGATCCAGGCGCTGGCGGCGTCGGCTGCTGTGCCTGCGCCAGCGGGGCGCACAGCGACAGCGAAAGCAGGAGCCCCGCTAACGGGCGGCGCTGCAGGAGGCAAGACCGGCCAACCGACATGTTTTTCCTTGGATACGACACGTGACGGCCCATTAGCGGGCTCTGCTGTAATTATAGGGGTGTTGCAGTCAGGAAAACTCCTACTTTATGCAGCCTGCATTTCCAGCATGGAGTTTTTTGCTAAAAAATAAGACCAATTAAATACCGCATTTTGCACTCTGTTGGCGCCGCGCTACGCCGCGCCACAGCGTCAAGTTGATCAACGAGAAACATTGTAAAACTGTCTGCTATTGGACTGGGTTGGAAATTCCTTGATGGTGTGTGTCCTAGACCGCCAATTGTTGAAGTAGATACAAACGTTGGTACAAACCATTTTCAATTTGCATCAGCGCTTCGTGCGTGCCGGCCTCGGCGATGCGGCCGTGGTTGAGCACCACGATGCGGTCGGCGTTGCGGATGGTCGACAGGCGGTGCGCGATGGCGACGATGGTGACCCGGCCGCGCAGCTCGTCGAGCGCGCGCTGGACGATTTGTTCGGTCTGACTGTCGATGTTCGAGGTCGCCTCGTCGAGCAGCAGGATGCGCGGCTGGCCGGCCAGCGCGCGGGCAATCGCGATGAGCTGCTTCTGCCCGGTCGACAGGCGCGAGCCGCCTTCGCCGAGCGGGGTGTCGTAGCCGTGCTCCAGCGCTTGCAGAAAACCGTGGGCGTGGGCGGCGCGCGCCGCCTGCTCGATGCGCGCCAGCGGCAGGCCGCGTCCCATGTCGATGTTTTCGCGCGCCGAGGCGGCCAGCAGAAACGGCTCCTGCGGCACCAGGCCCACTTCGGCGCGGAAGGTGTCGTTGTCGATGCCGGCCAGCGGCTGGCCCAGCATGCTGATACGCCCCGCGCCCGGCTCGGCCGCGTAATAGCGCAGCAGCAGCGACAGCAGGGTCGACTTGCCGCTGCCGGTATGGCCGACGATGCCGACGAAGTCGCCCTGCGCCACTTCCAGATTCAAACCGTGCAACACGTGCTGGCCGGGCGCATAGCCGAAGCTGAGCGACTGCACGGCGATGGCCGGCACGCTCGCCGGCACCGCCGGCAGGTGGGCGCCGGCGCTTTTATTTGCGTGGTGTTCGGCCGATGCCGGCTCGTCGAGCAGGGCGGCGACGCGGGCGCTGGCCACCACCGCCTGCTGCAGGCCGCTGAACTGCATGGTGATCTGGATCAGCGGCTCGACCACGCGGGCGATGTAGCTGATGAAGGCGTACAGCACGCCCACTTCGACGGCGTTCATGCTCCTCTGGCCGAAGCTGAAGATCACCACCGCCAGCAGGATCACGTTGAGCAGGTCGAGGGCCGGGCGCAACAGGAAGGCGTTGGCGCGCAGTTCGGCCATCCGCGCCGTGTAATGGGCGCCGTTGGTGGCTGTAAAACGTTCGCCGAAGCGCACGCTGGCGTTATGCGCCTGCAGCACCGCCATGCCGCCGATCGATTCGGCCATCTGGCCGTTGATGTCGCTGCGCAGGGTGCGGGCGGTGTGCACCGCGGGTGCCGACATGCGCTGGTACAGCCAGATGATCAACACCACCGCCGGCACCAGCGCCAGCACGATCAGCATCAGCCGCCAGTCCAGCCAGGCCATCGCCGCCATCGTGCCGAGCAGGACGATGCTGCTGTCGAGGATCACGAACAGCACCTGGATGTACAGCGTCTTGACCGCTTCGGTGTCGTTGGTGACGCGGCTGACCAGCTGGCCGGTGATGGCCTTGTCGAAGAACGCCATCGGCAGGCGCAGCACGTGGCCGTACACCCATTCGCGCAGGCGCTGCACCGCGCGCATCGCCAGGCCGGACAGGCGCACCAGTTGCAGGTAGCGCAGCCAGGAAGCGATCCAGCCGGTGGCCAGCACCCCCAAGAGCAGGGCGGCCATGGCCGGCCAGTCGAGGCGGCGCGGCAGCAGGTACTGGTCGATCAGGGCCTTGCCGAAAATCGGCCCGGCCACCTCGAAACCGGCGGCGACGATCAGCCACAGGGTGGCCCAGCCAAGGTGCTTGCGGTCGACATGCGCGGCGCGCCGCAACAGGGCAATCGCACGCGCGGCCTGCGCGCGCATGTGGGCGGCGGCGTTGTTATTGTTGTTGTTCTCTTCATGCTGCATCGAGGCTGGCCTCCAGTTGCTGGTATTTCCACTGGCTGGCGTACCAGCCGTCGGCGGCCAATAGAGCGGCGTGGCTGCCTTGTTCGCTGATGCGGCCGTCGCGCAGCACCACGATCAGATCGGCGTTGGCCACCGCCGACAAGCGGTGGCTGGCGATGATGGCGCTGCGGCCGGGCCGCTCGCGCCGCAGCGTT
>JAQGNM010000298.1 GCA_028291845.1 Massilia sp.
ATCGAACTGGCGGTGATCGGCGCGGCGCAGGCGCCGAACTTGATGGCGCAACTCAAACAAAAAAATATCCTGGTGCAGCCGGTGGCGCCGATGGACGAAGAGGCGATTGCGAAACTGCTGCAGGCGAGAAAAGTGGTGGCGCTGCTGCGCATCACCGACAAGTACGCGGAAAATTACCAGGCGATGCGGCCTGCGCGGGTCGAATTGTGGTTCGATTCGGCGGCCGACAACGGCCCGCGCCAGCGCGACATCGAGGACGTGCTGCGCAACTACGGTAGCGGCGTGACCAGCGCCCGCCTGCTGGCGCACGGCGTGTCGCCGGCCCTGATGGCGCCGGTGATGGTGCAGCGCTACGACACCGGCAGCACGGCGGCCCGCTCCGCCGGCCTGATCGGCAGTGTGCTGGGCCTGCTGTTTTTCCCGGCCTTCCTGTGCGGCCTGTCGGCCGCCATCGACAGCACCGCCGGCGAGCGCGAACGGCGCTCGCTGGAAGTGCTGATGTCGCAGCCGGCCCATGCGTGGGAACTGGTACTCGGCAAATGGTTCACCGCCTCGACCTTTTCGCTGATCGGCGTCATCGTCGGCCTGTTCTTCGCCCACGCCATCCTGTCCTGGCTGCCGCTGGAAGAAATCGGCATGGCCTGGCGCGTCAGCGCCGCCGACCTGGCGCTGGTGTGCCTGGTGTCGGTGCCGCTGTCGCTGTTTGCCGGCGCCTTCCAGGTAGCGGTGGCGATGAACGCCAAATCGTTCAAAGAGGCGCAAAGCACCCTTAGTTTCCTGATGCTGCTGCCGGTGGTGCCCGGCGTGGTGGTGTCGATGCTGGAACTCAAAACGGCGCTGTGGATGTACGCGGTACCGATCCTGGCCAACCAGACCTTGTTGCGCGAGATCGCCAAGGGCGAGGCGATCGGCTCACTGCCTTACCTGATGACGTTTTTCAGCTCGCTGATCCCGGCGCTGGCCGCCGCGGCGTTTGCCAGCTGGCGCATGAAGAGCGAGACCTACGTGCTCGGCGTGTAGCGCTTACAATAAGCCCTCGTCAACGGAGGAACAATGGAAGCGACAGTCAGCTGGAACGGCCCGTCGGGCATGAGTTTTAAGGCCGAGACCGGCTCCGGTCACACGGTGCAGATGGACGGCGCCATCGAAGGCGGCGGCCACAATAGCGCGCCGCGGCCGATGGAAATGGTGTTGTTGGGCACCGGCGGCTGCACCGCTTACGATGTCGTGCTGATTTTAAAGCGAAGCCGCGAAGACGTGACCGGCTGCGAGGTGTCGCTGAAAGCCGAGCGCGCCGAGGTCGATCCGAAGGTGTTTACCAAGATTCATTTTCACTTTACGGTGAGCGGTAAAAATCTGAAGCCGGCCACGGTGGAGCGGGCGGTCAATTTGTCGCATGACAAATATTGCTCGGCGTCGATCATGTTGGCGAAGACGGCGGAGATAACGCACTCGTTCGAGATCGTCGAGGCGTAGTTCGCGGCGGACTTAGCAGGGGTGACTCGGAGGGGGGACTGGCACCCAACGGGTGCCTGTCCCATATCAAATCCGAGGCAAATCAACCATGGGACAGGCACCCTTCGGTCGCCAGTCCCCCTGCTGCACCCTCCATTTGCCAGTCCCCCTGCTGTCCACCTCCCCTACAAATAGTAGGCCGTGCTGGTCATCACCTTCGCCATCGCCGTCATCGCCGCCCTGGCCGGGGCCGGCACTTCGATCGCCCCCAGGGCCTGCGCGGCGGCGCCGTGCGCCGCTTCGTCGTCGCGCATCTGGGTGACGATGGCGCGCGAGCGGGCGTCCTGCACGGGCAGCGACGCCAGGTGGCTGTCGAGATGCGCTTCCACTTGGCGCTCGGTTTCCACCACGAAGCCCAGGCTGCGGGCATCGCCCAGGTGCGCCGCCAGCGTGCCCAGGGTAAACGCGCCGGCGTACCACAGGGGATTGAAGACGCTCGGCTGGGAACCCAGCTCGGCCAGGCGCTGGGCGGTCCATGCCAGGTGATCTTCTTCCTCGCGGCCGGCCTGTTCGAACTGGGTGCGCATGGCTGGCGTCCTGGCAAAGCGGGCCTGGGCGTCATACAGGGCTTGTGCGCACACCTCGCCGACGTGGTTGACCCGCATCAAACCGGCGCTGCGGCGCAGATCCGCCCCTTCCAGATTGACGTCGTCGACCCGCGCGGCGGGATTCGGGCGGGTGGCGACGGCGACGCCGGCCACCACGCGCAGCGCCTTGTCGATGCCTGAAATAAAACTGTCGAGGCGGTCCAGATTCGGTGGAAACATTGGCAGTGCGGGCATGGGAGCATTCCTGCTTGTTGTTAAAAAAATGCGATTATAGGATGCCCGGCAAGGCCGGGTCGCCCGGCTGCGCCGCCAGGTTCTGCTTTTCGATCCACTCGAGCACGGGGCCGCCGATGTCGAGCTTTGAAATGGCCTTGGCCACGCCCAGGTTCAGCGACAGCAAAAAGCCGATGGTATCGATCGGCACCTCGGGGCAATGTTCGGCAAACACGGCGATGAAACGGGGCGAATCGACCACCGGCACGACCTTGGCGCCGCTCATGAATTGCAAGGCGCTGGCGATGCTGTGGCCCTTGCCGACAGCCTGGTAGATGAATTTGTTGTAGGCCTTGTCGACCACTTTGAAATCGATCGCCTCGGGGCGCACCAGCGCGGCCAGGTAGTGCAGGCCGACGGCGACACGGAACCAGGCGAGCGACTCGTCGCGGGTGCGGGCGGCGCGCGCCACCTGCAGCACGCGCTCTTGAATGGCTTTATCCATGGGAACATTATCCACACTTTAACGGGCCTGGCGCAACAATCTGTGCGGCCGCGGCATCCTCCCGCCCCGGGCCACGCCGCCGTTTGTGCACTCTGGAGGCAAGATCGGCCCGGCTGTCGCATCGCATCGCCCGCTCAGCAACAAATTTATTACAATGTAAGCAATCAGAGCTTCGCCCAGGCAAGCTGTGGGTTTCTTTAGTTGCCGGTATCAGGAGCTGTCCATGGAGTTACGCATTCGCAATTTGTCCAAGACCTACGCCAACGGCGTGGTCGCGCTCGACAAGGTCAGCCTGAGCCTCCCGGCCGGGATGTTCGGTTTGCTCGGCCCCAACGGCGCCGGCAAGTCGACCCTGATGCGCACCCTGGCCACCTTGCAGGAATGCGATGCCGGCTCGGTGTTTTTCGGCGACCTCGACGTGCTCGACGAAAAAGACGAAATCCGCCGCCTGCTCGGTTATCTGCCGCAGGATTTCGGCGTCTACCCGAAAGTGACTGCCTACGAACTGCTCGATCATTTTGCCGTTCTCAAGGGCTTGTCGAACAAGGGCCGGCGCCGCGAAGTGGTCGACGGCCTGCTGCAACAAACCAATCTGTTCGAAGTGCGCCACCAGAGACTGGGTGGCTTTTCCGGCGGCATGCGCCAGCGCTTTGGCATCGCCCAGGCCTTGCTGGGCGACCCGCGGCTGATCATCGTCGACGAGCCCACCGCGGGCCTGGACCCGCAGGAACGGGTGCGCTTTCACAATTTGCTGTCCGACATCGGCGACGACAAGACCGTGTTGCTGTCGACCCATATCGTCTCCGACGTCGCCGACCTGTGCGCCAACATGGCGATCATCAACAAGGGCACCGTCCTGCTGACCGGCGAACCGGCGCGGCTGATCGAGGCCCTCGACGGCAAGATCTGGTCGCGTTTTGTATCAAAACAGGATTTGCCGGCCTTTCAACGCCGTCACGCCGTCATCTCCAGCCGCCTGCTGACCGGCCGCACCTTGATTCACGTGTACGATGAAAATGATCCCGGCCACGGCTTCGAGCCGGCCAGGGCCGACCTCGAGGATGTCAATTTCGCCACCATCGCCGGGCGCCATGGCGCCGCCCGTCTGCAGGATCTATAAATGCTCGCCATCGCATTGTTCGAAGCGCGGCAACGGTTGAAACTACTGTCGACCTGGGTCTACTTCGCCATGTTTTTCACCCTGGCGGTATTG
>JAQGNM010000304.1 GCA_028291845.1 Massilia sp.
GCGGCGATGCGGCAACGCCGCATGGAGCATCTGCAGGAAAACATGGCGTCGACATCGGCCGGCGAAATCGACAGGCGCGCAGCCGTTCTGCGCTGGTGGAATTATGCCGACCCGCCGCTGCAGTCCGCCAGCG
This sequence comes from Massilia sp., assembly GCA_028291845.1. GTDB lineage: Bacteria > Pseudomonadota > Gammaproteobacteria > Burkholderiales > Burkholderiaceae_D > JAFCUW01. Next base: position 134 of record JAQGNM010000304.1, read on the forward strand.
ACGGTTGCGATACCGTGGGCGCCGTCGCGCGCGACGTCGACGGCCACTTCGCGGTGGCGGCCTCCACTGGCGGGGTGGCGCCAGGCCTGCTCGGCCGGGTCGGCGACACCCCGCTGATCGGCGCCGGCTATTACGCCGGCAAGGCCGGTGCGGTAGCGGTGACCGGCACCGGCGAAGACATCATCCCGCTGCTGCTTGCCCACACCGTGTACGGCTGGATCGCCGGCGGCATGGCCATGCAGGAAGCATTGCATGCCGGCGTGGCGCAACTACCGGCGGGCAGCGATATCGGCATCATCGCCGTCAGCCGTACCGAATCAGGCCATCACAGCAACCGGGCAATGCCCACTTCCGACGGACATTGAAATGGACATCATCAAAACAGAACGGAAAGACCAGCGAGAACGTAAAGACCAAGGTCGAGGCCACCTGGTCATCATCGGCGGCAGCGAAGACCGGGTCGAGGACAAGGAGATTTTGGCGCGGTTTGTCGAGTTGTCGGGCGGCGCGGATGCAAAAATCATTGTCATCACAGCAGCGAGCAAGATTCCGGCGGACATGTGGGCGATCTACGATGCGGCGTTCGGCGCGCTCGGCGTGCGCGACCGGTCGGCGATGCACCTGACTGCGCGCGCCGAGGCCAACGATCCGGACAACGCCCGCCGCATCCTCGATGCCACCGGCATTTTCATGACCGGCGGCGACCAGAAACGCCTGCTGGCAATCATCGGCGGCAGCGCAACCGCCGGCGCGATGCACGACGCACTGCTGCGGCACGGGGCGTGCATCGGCGGTACCAGCGCCGGCGCTTCCGCCATGTCGGCGCACATGCTGGCCGAAGGCCGCGCCGAGCTCAATCCGGAAAAAGGCGCGGCCACCTTGGGTGCGGGCCTGGGGCTGGTACGGCGGGCCGTGATCGACCAGCATTTTTCGGAACGCCACCGGCTGGCGCGGCTGCTCAGCATTGTTGCCCAAAATCCGTATCTGCACGGCCTCGGCATCGATGAAGACACGGCGCTGGTCATCACGCTGGGCGACGGTATCGAGGTGATCGGCAACGGTTCGGTCACGCTGGTCGACGGCCGCCACCTCATTTCGAACGTCACCGATGCGGCCCGCCGCGACAGCCTCGAGCTGATCGATGTACGCCTGCACATGCTGCCAGCTGGCAAGCGTTATCGGCGCCACGATGCCGACGAATACGCCGATGAAAGCGCCGACGACCGCGGCGACGTTCCGCCAGTGCCGGAACCGCTGCGTGACCTGATCGACATCCTCACGCAAACAAATACGCACCATGAAAATCATTAAACAGCGCTTCCTGCGCGGACCCAATCTGTATTCATCCAGACCCTGCCTTTTGAGCGTGCTGGACCTGGAAGAGCTGGACGCTGTCGCCTCGAACGACGTTCCCGGCTTCATCGACGCCTTGCTGGCGCTGATGCCCTCGTTGAACCGGCACCGCTGTTCGGTGGGTCACCCGGGCGGCTTCGTCGAGCGCCTGCGCGATGGCACCTACATGGCGCACATCGTCGAGCACGTCACGCTCGAGTTGCAGTGCCTGGCCGGTACCCCGGCCGGCTTCGGACGCACCCGCAAACTGGCCAACGCCGCGCGCCATTTCAACGTGGTGTGTGCTTATCAACTGGAGAGCGTTGGCGAACAGGCGTTCCGGATTGCGGTCGACCTGGTCACCTCGCTCGCCCACGGCGGGCATTTCGCGCTGGCCGCAGCGCTGGCCGCGCTCAAGGACAGCGCCGCGCGCCGCACGATCGGCACCAGCACCGCCGCGACGCTGGAGGCGGCGCGCCGGCGCGGCATTCCCATCCAGCGCATCACCGAAGAGGCCAACCTGTTCCAACTGGGCTGGGGGCGCAACCAGCGCCGCCTGCAGGCGACCATGACGGGCGCCACCAGCAATATCGCCGTCCACATCGCCAGCAACAAGCACCTCACCAAGACCCTGCTGGAGCAAAGCGGGATCCCGGTGCCAAAGGGCGACATCGTCACCACGCTGGAGGCCGCGCAGGCGCTGGCGCGGCGCCTGCGCGGTGCGGTGACGGTCAAGCCGCTCGACGCCAACCAGGGCAAAGGCGTCACCGCCTGCTGCCGCACGCCGGAACAGGTCGCCGCTGCATATGCCCACGCGCGCGCCCATGGCCGCCGCATCATCGTCGAGCAGTTCATCGAAGGGGCCGATTATCGTGTCCTGGTCACCGGCAACAAGGTCGCCGCAGCGTCGATCCGGCGCCCGCCCAGCGTCACCGGCAACGGCAGCAGCACGCTGCGCGAGCTGGTGGAACGGGAAAACGCCAACCCTGCCCGCGGCGCCGGGCATGCCAACATCCTCACGAAAATCGCGCTCGACGAGCATGCGGCAGGCCTGGTGCGCGAACAGGGTTTCGGATTCGACGACGTGCTGCCGGCCGGCGTGGCCGTGCAGCTGCGCAGCAATGCCAACCTGTCGACCGGCGGCACAGCGGAAGACGTCACCGACCTGCTGCCCGACAGCACCCGCATGCTGTGCGTGCGCGCCGCCCGGAAAATCGGACTCGATATCGCCGGCATCGACATCGTCTGCCGCGATATCGCGCAGCCTCTCAAGGAGCAGCGCGGCGCCGTCATCGAGGTCAATGCCGCGCCGGGTATCCGCATGCACCACTATCCCAGCCATGGCAAGCCGCGCGACGCCGGCGCCGCCATCATCGATGCCATGTTCGGCGAAAGCGATGGCCGCATTCCGGTGGTGGCGGTGACCGGCACCAACGGCAAAACCACCACCACGCTGATGCTGGCCCACGGCGCCCGCCTGGCCGGCCGCACCGCCGGCGTGACCACCACCGAGGGCATTTATATCGATGGCGTCAAGGTGGTCGATGGCGACTGTTCCGGCTACTGGTCGGCGCGCCATGCGCTCGGCGCACCGGAGGTCGACTTCGCGGTGCTGGAAACAGCGCGCGGGGGTATTCTCAAACGCGGGCTGGGTTTTGACCGCTGCGACGTCAGCATCGTGCTCAATGTCAGCTCGGACCACCTGGGCCTCGATGGCATCGAAACCGTCGACGACCTGGCAAGAGTAAAAAACGTGGTGGCCCGCGCGGCCGCCAAGGCCCTGGTGCTCAATGCCGACGACCCGCGCTGCCTGGCGATGGCGCGCACGCGCCGCAAAACCGCCGAAGTGCTGTATTTTTCCATGCATGCCGACAATCCCGCCCTGCTGCGCCACCTGGAGAGGAACGGCCGCGCCGCTTACCTTGACGACGGCACCGTCGTGCTGGCCGATGGCAAGCGCCGCCACGCCTTGCTGGGAGCGGCCGCCATGCCGATCGCCATGGGCGGGCATGCGCGCTTTAACATCGCCAATGCGCTGGCGGTAGCGGCCGGCATGCTGGCAGCCGGTTTCGCCGCGCCGCAAATCAGCGCATGCCTCGGCACCTTCGTGTCGGACAGCCGTAACAACCCGCTACGTGCCAACCGCTTCGACGTGCGCGGTATCACGGTGATCGTCGACTATGCGCATAATCCCGGCGCCTACGCTGCGCTGGGCGCGATGGCGCGCTCGATGGCGCGCTCGCTCGTGACAACACAGACCGTTGCGGTGGTGGCGGCGCCAGGCGACCGGCGCGACGCCGATCTGCGTGAAATCGGGGCGACCTGCGCGCGCCTGTTCGACACGGTGATCGCCTACGAATCCGAAACGCGCGGCCGGGCCTATGGCGCCACGCCGGACCTGATCCTGGAAGGCGCCCGTTCCGCCCGCGCCGATGCGCACGCTTTGTCCGTGGAGTACCAGATCCACGCCGCCTTGCGCAAGGGACTGGCGCAGTGTGCGCCTGGCGACGTGCTCATTTTTACCTGCGCCTCGTCGGTGATGGAACTGGTCGAAGC
>JAQGNM010000614.1 GCA_028291845.1 Massilia sp.
AAAGCCGCGCTGTAATCGTCCGCATCAACCTTACCGCACCATCAGCGCATCATGAAACGCATCAAGAACCTCGAAGCCCTGTTCCTCGCCGCCGCCGCCATGGCCACGTTTGCGACGTATGCCACCGCCGAGGTGCCGGCTGCTGCCACAACTGTGCAGGCCGTCAGCAGCACGCCAGCCATGCAGGTGGTGGTCATCAAGGGCCAGCGCCTGACCGCTGCGCAGAAGGCCGCACTGTAAGAATCGTCGCAGTAAGCAAGCGCAGGCGCGCGCGAAGGTCAAGCGACCTCAAAGTTCGCCAACAAGGAGCGGTCGGCTTGGTACAATTACCAACTCCCAGAAAACCGGCACTCCAAAATGATAGATATCCAACTGCTGCGCAAAGACATCGACAATGTCGCCGCCCGCCTGGCAAGCCGCAAGTTCACGCTCGACGTGGCAGCATTCAACGCCCTCGAAGCCGAACGCAAGACCACCCAGACCCGCACCGAAGAGCTGCAAGGCATGCGCAACTCGCTGTCCAAGCAGATCGGCATGAAGAAGGGCAAAGGCGAAGACACCACCGCCCTGATGGCCGAAGTGGCCGGCATCGCCGACGAACTCAAAGCCAACGAGGCCGCGCTGGCCGCCAACAAGATCAAGGTCGCCGACTTCATGGAAGCGGTGCCCAACCTGCCGCACGACAGCGTGCCGGTCGGCGAAGATGAAAGCGGCAACGTCGAAGTGCGCAAATTCGGCACGCCGCCGACTTTCGATTTCGAAGTGAAAGACCACGTCGACGTCGGCGCCCCGCTGGGCCTCGATTTCGAAGTGGCCACCAAGCTGACCGGCTCGCGCTTTTCCGTCATGAAGGGTGGCATTGCACGCCTGCACCGCGCACTGGCCCAGTACATGCTCAACACCCACACGGGCGAGCACGGCTACACCGAATGCTACACCCCGTACATGGTCAACGCCGACTCGCTGCGCGGCACCGGCCAACTGCCGAAATTCGAAGCGGACCTGTTTTCCGTCAAGAAGGGCGGCGTCGAAGGCGAGGGCGAAACCTTTTATTTGATCCCGACCTCGGAAGTGTCGCTGACCAACCTGGTACGTGACGAAATCGTCGCCCTCGATGCCTTGCCGCTGAAAATGACGGCGCACACCCCGTGCTTCCGCTCGGAAGCGGGCAGCTACGGCCGCGACACCCGCGGCATGATCCGCCAGCACCAGTTCGACAAGGTCGAAATGGTGCAGGTGGTGCATCCCGACACCTCCTACGACGTGCTGGAAGAAATGGTCGGCCACGCCGAAGCCATCCTGCAAGGCCTCGGCCTGCCATACCGCGTGATGTCGCTGTGCACCGGCGACATGGGCTTTGGCGCCAGCAAGACCTACGACCTCGAAGTGTGGCTGCCGGCGCAAAACACCTACCGCGAGATTTCGTCGCTGTCGAACTGCGAAGCCTTCCAGGCCCGCCGCATGCAGGCGCGCTTCCGCAACGCCGCCGGCAAGCCTGAATTGCTGCACACCCTGAACGGTTCCGGCCTGGCGGTGGGCCGCACCCTGGTGGCGGTACTGGAAAATTACCAGCAGCCCGACGGCAGCGTCGTCATTCCTGAAGTACTGCGGCCGTACATGGGTGGCCTGGAGCGTTTGACGCCTTGAGCTTTATTTGAGGAATTATTTCGTTAATTTCTCAAATTCACTCTTCCTTTTCCCTCAGGCTTTGCTATAATTTTGTCCTCGCAGCAGCAAGCGAACAGAATTTGAAGACCACCCTTGTGTCGCATGGCGCAAGAGTTCAAATGAAACACCGGAGAGGTGGCAGAGTGGTCGAATGTACCTGACTCGAGATCAGGCGTAGGGTTTCCCCCTACCGTGGGTTCGAATCCCACCCTCTCCGCCAGTAGCAAAGAAAAAGGCCTCCCCTGCGGGAGGCCTTTTTCTTTGGTACGGACGGAGGGGGTGGGATTCGAAGACCCGCGCGTACTCGCGCGGGGCTCTCCGAATCGCCCATCTTCTGCCGCGCAGCGGCAGGGCGCCTGAGGCGCCACTCTCCGCCTTCCATCTGCTGCCGCGAAGCGGCAGCGCGCCGCAGGCGCCAGGCGCGCAGCGCCAAGAAGCCGCGCAAAGCGCGCTGGGCGTAAAGGTCGCGAAGCGCTCCAGACTCCGCTGCCGCCCTGCGGCAGCGCGCCGCAGGCGCCAAGCGCGCAGCGCTAACAAAGCTTAGGGTCAAACAAAGGTTAGGGTCTAACAAATATACACAAGTTCGGTTGACCACCCGCCGCTGGTAAGTATTTTTCTAATCCAAACTTTTCTTTGGTAACGTACGTTACCTCGCGCTTGCTAACGATTGACTCAAGCTTGCTTTGTTACCGCGCGAGTTTAGCGGTTTCGGCAGGGGACCAAGCGAGCTTATGTATGTTTGTTTGACCTGACCTCAGCCTTCAGATTAGTAGATCAGCCACGGCCGTTCGAGTGAATCGCCCGCAACAGGCGTTGATGGGCCGCCGCGACGATTGTGTTGGACATCAGAATATCCATTGGTAGCAGAACCATCTGGAGGATCATGATTTGCCAGTACGTCAGAACGCAGAATAGGCAAAATAAAGCCTGCCTGACCGAAACGTCAGTAGTAGGCGTAGTTGCCTTCACCCACGCGAAAAGAGGCGCGAGAACAACTAATACAATCAACAGAATCGCCGAACTCGCACACGGCATCAGTACTCGACGAAGATTTGCTTCGCCTGAAGATGCTCCGCTGCCGCGCAGGCCGGTTTTCAGAACATCTGGAAATATTACTGCCAGAAGTGCGCCCATCACTCCGAATACAATCGACGTGGTCGTGCGTAGAGCCTCAAAAAATGGCCACTGTTCGCTCAATTCGATCACTGCGCCGAAGTGGTATCCCAAGTACCCGGCTGCGAAGCAGAAGAACAAATGGAACAAAATCATCTTTTACCCCAGAAGTAGAACCTCTGCGCGGTGTACCTGCAATTCGCGTAAGAGTGATGCTAAATTAATCAATTCGTCGTCTACCCATTGTACGTCAAGCCTCTTGGAAGTGCGCGCATGCGACTTCCGCAGCCACTTTGTCGTCCCGTCGTTAAGCCGAAAACCTAAGTCATTTTCGCTTGAGTCGCTGATGTCTTCCTCCCATTCGGCGATGCTTGCATTCAACTCGGCAATGTTCAAGGAAATTGGAAATTCGACCCGGATCGGCGCCTCAACGATAGTTGGGTCAGGTGCCTTTGGTATCCGGGAAATATTTAAAAACTGCTGAAGCCAGTTGCGTTGCCCGGGTTCAGCGGTCGAAATCACCGTTTTGCACATCACCTTCGAAATTGCGTTCACATTCCTTTGCAGGTAGTCGATATCGCCGCCACGTGGTATGGATTTGACCGTAAATAACGCGCGCACACCTGCCGGGTAGGGGTCCGCAGCCCGGTCGCTTCGATAGCCTCGGACAACCAGCCCACCTGCCGGATCCGGGTCCGCCATCACCACGTTTTCAGGATTGATAAAACGGAGAAATCCGTTAAAGTAATTGCCAAAGTTTATCAACCCGTGACTTAAGTGTTTCAGTCCGACGGCGGCGACACGGCGTTCGTGCGGCATCACCCAAAAATAGGTTGCAAAACCAGGAATACGATTGCGATCGATTTCAGTGATCTCAG
>JAQGNM010000332.1 GCA_028291845.1 Massilia sp.
CTGCGCGGGCGTGACCTGCCACTGCCCGGCGGCGGCGGCCACCAGCATCGCCTTCGCGGTGGCGCCGATTTCGCGGTATTGCATGTACGAGTGCGCCATGGTGCCGGAGCCGCCCGTCATCTGCATGCCGAACACCGGGTCTTTATAGACGTCGCCGGCCGGCGCCAGCGCGCTGCGCATCTGCGACCAGTCGGCGTCGAGGTCTTCGGCGATCAGCATCGGCAGCGCGGTGTTGACGCCCTGGCCGAACTCGAGCCGGTTGACCATCACGGTGACGGTATTGTCGGGAGCGATGCGCAAAAACGCGTTGGGCGCGTAGACGGGTTTTGGCGCGTCGGCCGCGTGGGCGAAGCGGTTCGCCGCCGGCATCGTAAAACCGAGCACCAGGCCGCCGCCGGTGAGTGCGCCGGCCTTTAAAAAGCCGCGCCGCGACACGGCGCCGCCGGCAGGACGAGTGAGTTCGGTATGGCTGATCCATTGTTTTTTCATGTCGCGCTCCTTAAGCCAGGGTCTTGGCGGCGTCTTTGATGGCGGCGCGAATGCGTTGATAGGTGCCGCAGCGGCAGATGTTGCCGCTCATGGCGCCGTCGATGTCGGCGTCGCTCGGCGACTTATTGGTGCGCAGCAGCGCCGTCGCGCTCATCACCTGGCCGCTCTGGCAGTAGCCGCACTGCGGCACGTCGAGCTTGACCCAGGCGTCCTGCACGGCCTTGCCGACCTTGTCCGACTCCATCGCCTCGATGGTGGTGATGCGCTTGCCGGCGGCCGCCGAAATCGGCGTCACGCACGAGCGGATGGCGGCGCCGTCCAGGTGCACGGTGCAGGCGCCGCACAGGGCCGCGCCGCAACCGAACTTGGTGCCGGTCATATTCAGGTTGTCGCGCAAGGCCCACAGGATGGGCGTGGATGGATCGGCCTCGACTTGCATGTCGCGGCCGTTGATGTTCAGTTGGACCATGGGACTTCCTTCGTAGTTGGCGCTGCGTGAGTTTTTATAGTGGGGACTGCTGGCGGCCGCGCTTGTGCGTGGTCCGCCGGGTACTGCGCGAACTGCTTATTAATTGGCTTTTAACGGGCTACTTGATCGTGGCGAACTTCGACTCGAGCGTCTTCAGATCGACCGCGCCGGGGATGCGGCTGCCGTCGGCAAAAAAGATCGCCGGGGTGCCCGATACGCGCAGCTTCTGGCCCAGCGCCAGCACCTTTTCGTTCGGCGTGGCGCAGTTGGCCGGGGCGGCCGGCGCCGCCTTGCCATTGACCATCCACTCGTCCCACGATTTATTGCGGTCGGCCGAGCACCAGATGTTCTTCGATTTGGCGGTCGAATCTTCCGACAGGATGTTATACAGGAAGGTGTAGACGGTGACGTTGTCGACTTCCTTCAGGGTGGTCTGGCGGAAGCGCTTGCAGTAGCCGCAGTTCGGGTCTTCGAACACGGCGATCACGCGCTTGCCATCGCCCTTGACGGTTTTGAGAGCCATCTCCAGCGGCAGGTCGGAGAACTTGATCTTGTTGATCTCGTCGACGCGCAGCTTGGTCAGGTCTTCGGCGGTCTTGGCGTTGTAGACGTGGCCGATGATCAGGTACTCGCCTTTTTTGTCGGTATATAAAATGTCGCCGGCGGCGCGCACTTCATACAGGCCGGCATACGGCGTTTCCTTGACCGAGTCGATTTTCACGCCAGGTCCCAGGCGCGGCTCGACCACCTTCTTGATGTTCGCTTCGACAGCCGGATCGGCGGCGGCGCTGCAGCCCAGGGCCAGCAACGAGGCGGCAATGGCGGCCAGCGCGCGCGAAGCCTGTTTTAATGTACGCATTACTTCTCCAGATTCATTTCAAAAATAACTACTTTCCCACGCATTATTTCCCCATCGCGTGGGACATCAGCCGGCGCTTGAGCACAGGCAACTTATTCAGCAAGTTTAGCCCCAAATTGCGGGCCACGCGCAGCGGCTCGAGATCGGCGCCGAACAGCCGCGCCAGACCATCGGTGGCCGCCTGCATCAACAGCACGTCCTCGTGACGCGCGCGCGCATAGCGCGCCAGCACCCTCTCATCGCCCAGGCCGCGGTGGGCTTCGCGCGCCCCCAGGGTGGCCAGCAGTTGCGCGACGTCGGCAAAGCCGAGGTTCATGCCGTGGCCGGCCAGCGGGTGAATCACGTGGGCGGCGTCGCCGATCAGCGCCACCCGCGGCGCCACCATCGAATGGGGACGAATCAGCGACAAGGGCAAATCCCTGACCATTTCCGGCACCAGCGGACGCAAGGCGCCCAGCCGGCCTTCGCACAGCACCGCCAGGCGCACCGCCATTTCGCTCAAGGTTTCGGACATCAAGGTGGCCGCCAGCGCATCCGGCGCCGACCACACCAGCGAGACGCGATTGCCCGGCAGCGGCAGCAGGGCGACGATGCCCTCCTGCCCGGTGAACCATTGGAAGGCGGCGCCGTGGTGCGGTTTCTCGCAGCTGAAATTGGTCACCACGGCCTTCTGGTGGTAGGGCCGGTAATCGAGCCCGATATCGCACTGCCCGCGCACCCACGACTGGCCGCCGTCGGCGCCGACGATCAGCTGGCAGGCGATCACGCCGCCATCGTCCAGGGTGACGCTGGCGCCGTCGACGCCTGCGGCCAGCGCGCTGGCGCGCCCTTGCACGATGTCGATATGCGGCGCGAAGCGCAAGGCGGCATCGAGCGCCTGGTTCAAATTGCGGTCCTCGACAATCCACGCCAGCGCGCCGACGTGGGCGCCGAAGGCATCGAAGGCCAGATCGCCCGGCTGCTGGCCGTCGCCATTGACCACCATCGATTCGACCGGCGCAATGCGCGACGCATCGAGCGCGCCCCACACTTTAAGGGACGACAATAAGGTGTGGGCGGTGTGATTGAGGGCATACACGCGCACGTCCCACGGCTGCTCGGTGGTGACATGTGCCGCCGGCGCCGGCGCGGGTGGCGTCAACAGGGTGACCCGGTGGCCGGCCTGGGCCAGCCCGAGGGCGGCGGTCTTGGCGATGGCGCCGTTGCCGACGATGCAGATATCGGTGTCGCGCCGCGCGGCGGCAATGCTGAGGCTATTGGTTGGCGTGTTCATCGATCCATTATAACGGCTTGAAAGACCACGGTTTTCATGGCGCCGCAGGGTATTTTTAAATGAAGTTGTCACCCGGACTTGCAAACTGGGTTTGCGCTGTCTATAATCATGCCTCTTGGCCTGGTAGCTCAGTCGGTAGAGCAGAGGATTGAAAATCCTTGTGTCGGTGGTTCGATTCCGCCCCGGGCCACCAAGAATTGAGTTAACAATACGCCAAGCCTTCGAAGCTTGGCGTATTTGTTTGTGGAACAGGAATGGCGGGTGTCCCGGCCATTGCCGGTTTCGACCCACATGCAAGCGAAGCGAAACACCCGAAGATGGCGTGTTGAGCATGGAAGTAGA
>JAQGNM010000403.1 GCA_028291845.1 Massilia sp.
GCACCACGCCGAGCGCGGCGGCGATGTCCCTGACTGCAAACTCGCGCGCTGCCGGCGTGGCGCCGCTCACGGTCAGTGCGAGCCGCCGAGGTAGGCGGCGACCACCTTCGGATCGGTTTTGAGGCTCGCCGCCGGGCCGTGCACGGAGATGCTGCCGTTTTCCAGCACGTAGCCGTAGTCGGCGACGTTCAGTGCGGCGGCGGCGAACTGCTCCACCAGCAGCATGGTCACCCCTTCCGACTTCAAGCGGGTGATGATCTTGAAAACCTCTTCGACCAGGATCGGCGCCAGGCCCATCGACGGCTCATCGAGCAGGATCACTTCCGGGTTGAGCATGACGGCGCGCGCCATCGCCAGCATCTGCTGCTCGCCGCCCGACAAGGTGCCGGCCAGTTGGTGCTGGCGCTCCTTCAGGCGCGGGAACAGCTCCAGCGCCTTTTCCAGGTCGAGCTTGATTTCGCCTTTCGGACGCGCACCGGTAAAGCGCGGGAAGGCGCCCAGCAGCAGGTTGTCGGTCACGCTCATGGTGGGGAACACGCGCCGTCCTTCCGGCGAATGGGCCAGCCCCGACCTGGCGATCTTGTGCGACTCGAGTCCGGTGATATCGCGCCCGCCCAGCGAGACGCTGCCGGAAGTGGGCTTGATCATGCCGGAGATGGCGCGCATGGTGGTGGTCTTGCCGGCGCCGTTCGAGCCGATCAGGGTGACCAGTTTGCCCTTCGGGACTTCCAGCGAAATCCCGTGCAGCACTTGCACCTTGCCGTAGGCGGCGTGCAGATTTTGAATCGATAACATGGTGGATCCTTTCAGTGCGCCGCTGGCGTGTCGAGACTGTCGGCGCTGCCGCCCAGGTAGGCTTCGATCACTTTCGGATCGCTCTGCACCTTGGCCGGCGTGCCTTCGGCGATCTTCTGGCCGAAGTCGAGCACGGTAACGGTGTCGCAGATGGCCATCACGACGTCCATGTGGTGTTCGATCAGGATGATGGTGATGCCGTGATCGCGGATCTTGCGGATGATCGCCATCAGCTCCTTGATGTCGGGCGCGGTCAGGCCGGCGGCCGGTTCATCGAGCAGCAGCAGGCGCGGGTTGAGGCCCAATGCGCGGCCGATTTCCAGCAAACGCTGTTTACCGTACGGCAGATTGCGCGCTTCCTCGTTGGCCAGGTTCGACAGGCCGACAAATTCGAGAATCGAGGCCGCGCGCTGGCGCGCCGCCTGCTCTTCGCGCCGATAGCGCGGGGTCTGCAGCATAACGTCCGCCACATTCGAGTGGAAGGTGTGATGCAGGCCGACCAGCACGTTCTCGGTGGCGGTCATCTCGCCGAACAGCTGCACGTTCTGGAAGGTGCGGGCAACGCCGCCGAGGGCGATCTGCGACGGCGTACGGCCGGTGATGACGACGCCGTCGAAGGCCACCTTGCCGTCGGTCGGCTGGTAGATCCCGGTCAGCACGTTCATCATGGTGCTCTTGCCCGAGCCGTTCGGACCGATCAGGCCGTGCACGGTGCGCTCGCCGATGTCGAGATCGACCCGGTTGAGCGCTTTCAGGCCGCCGAACTGCATCAGCACCTGGTCGACCTTGAGCAGCGAGGCGCCGGCCGTACCCTTCGTCGCGGTGGCGCCGGCAAACGCGTCGGCATTACCGGCGGCGACCGCCAGCGAAGCGTCATGCACGGCGCCGCGGCCCATCAGGGAGCGGAAGAAGCCGACGATACCGTCCTGCAGATAGTAGACAACGAACAGGGTCATCAGGCCGAAAATGGTCAGGCGCCAATCGGTCATGTTCTCCAGGCGGTAGGAGAAGAAGGCCATGGCGACCGTGGCCACCACCGGAACCAGCACCTTGCGCGGAGTGCTCTTCCGGCGCGCCAGCAGGTACACCGCGCTGACCACGGCGACGATGGCGACGAAGGTGGCGATCTTGCGGAACAGTTCGATGTCGGCCAGCAGGCTTGGCAGCATGACGACGATCAGCGCGCCGATCAGGGCGCACGAGCGGGTCTTGCGGCCGCCCATGATCACCGCCAGCAGGAACAGGATGGTCAATTCAAAATTGAAGGTCTGCGGCGAGATGTACTCTTCGGAGTAGGCGAACAGGGAACCGGCCAGACCGGCCAGGCCGGCGCTGATGACGAAGGCATACACTTTATAGCGGTACACCGATACGCCCATGCAGTCCGAGGCGATCGGGCTGTCGCGCAGCGCTTCGAAGGCACGGCCCAGGTTCGATTTGAGGATGCGGTGCACCACGATCAGCGCGATCACCATCAGCGCGGCGACCAGGTAGAAGTAGCCGACCTCGCTGAGCTTTTCGCCGAAGAGGACTGGTTTGCCGATCTTGATGCCGAGCGGGCCTTCGGTAATGAAGGTCATCTCGTTGATCAGGATCTGGATGATGGTGCCGAAGGCCAGCGTGACCATCGCCAGGTAGGGACCGGTCACGCGCAGGGCCGGCAGCGCCAGGATGGCGCCGAACAGGGCGGCGCCGCCGATCGAGGCGAGCATCGCCAGCGGCCACGGCACGCCCAGTTTGAATACCAGCACGCCGGTGATGTAGGCGCCGATGCCGAACAGGCCGGCGTGGCCGAGCGACACCTGGCCGGTGTAGCCGACCACGATATCCAGGCCGAACAGCAAAATCGCGTAGATCAGGATGGTTTCGGCGAGGTGGATGTAGTACGGGTTCGGAATCAGCATCGGGAACGCGATCAGCGCGATGATGCCGATAACGGATGCGATAAAAATTTTCTTGTTCATGGCGTGTTTTTTAGACCTTCTTAAACCTTCTTAAACCTTCTTGATCGCGGTCTTGCCGAACAGGCCGGCCGGCTTGATCGCCAATACCAGCAGCAGCAGCACCAGGCCGGGCACTTCCTTGTAGCCGGTCGAGATGTAGTAACCGGTGGCGGTCTCGGCGATGCCCAGGATCAGGCCGCCGACGATGGCGCCCATGCCGGAGGTGAGGCCGCCGATGATGGCCACCGCGAACGCTTTCAGTCCGAGCGAAGCGCCCATGGTGGCGCCGGTCAGGGTCAGCGGCTCCACCAGGACGCCGGCAAACGCCGCGGTGGCCGAAGACAGCGCGTATTAAAACGTGATCACCCTGCTGGTGTTTATGCCCATCAGGCCAGCCGCGTCGCGGTCGTTGGCGGTAGCGACGACGGCCTTGCCGTAGATCGACTTGCGGTTGAACAGCTCGACCGCCAGCATGATCGCCAGCGCGCCGACGATGACGGCCACCT
>JAQGNM010000436.1 GCA_028291845.1 Massilia sp.
CGCAGCGCCGAGCAGAACGCGCGCATCGCGCTCGACGACGCCCTGATCGCCCAGGTGCAGGCCGCCGACGTGCTGGTGATCGGCGCGCCGATGTACAACTTCGGCATCACCACGCAGCTGAAAGCCTGGTTCGACGCCATCGCGCGTGCCGGCGTGACCTTCCGCTACACCGCCACCGGACCGGAAGGCCTGCTGACCGGTAAAAAAGTCTACGTCAACCTGTCGCGCGGGGGCGTGCATCGCAACGGCGCCAGCGACTCGCAAGTACCGTACCTGAAAACCTTCCTGGGTTTTCTGGGCATGACCGACGTCACCTTCGTCTACAGCGAAGGCATGGGCATGGGTCCGGAAGCGGTCGCCCAGGCTCAGGCCGAGGCCGACGCCCAGATCGACGCCGTACTGGCATAAGCAAGATCGCGGCATGGTCCAGGGCGCCGTGTGGCGCCCTTTTTAATTGGAGAAGCAGCATGAGCACAATGAGCAGCAATCTCGTAAAAGCACCGCGCAGTGTCGAACGTCTGATCAACGGCCAGATGGTGATGGATGGCGCCGGCGTGAAAATCAACCGCGTGCTGACGCAAACGCTGCAGCGCCGCCTCGATCCCTTCCTGATGCTCGACGCTTTCGGCAGCGACAAGCCGGGCGACTACATCGCCGGCTTTCCCGAGCACCCGCACCGCGGCTTCGAGACGGTGTCGTACATGATCAACGGCCGCATGCGCCACAAGGACAGCGCCGGCCATGAAGGCTTGATCACCAATGGCGGCGTGCAGTGGATGACGGCCGGGCGCGGCGTGGTGCATTCGGAGATGCCGGAGCAGAACGAGGGCTTGATGGAAGGCTTTCAGCTGTGGTTGAACCTGCCGGCGCGCGACAAGATGATCAAGCCCTGGTACCGCGACATCGCCGCCGAGGAGCTGCCGCGCGTGACCACTCCCGAGGGCGCCAACGTGCAGGTGATCGCCGGCAGCAGTCACGGCGTGGCCGGCGCGGTGCAGCGCGAAGGCACCGAGCCGGTGTACCTCGACATTTCTCTGCCGGCGGGCGCGGCGTTCGAGCAGCAGCTGCCGTCCGGCCACAACGCCTTCCTGTACGTGTTCAGGGGAGAAGTGGTGGTCGAAGGCAAAGCGGTGCCGACCACCAGGATGGCGATCCTGACCAATCCGCCCGGCAGCGACGGCGTGCGCATCCATGCGTCGCAGGACGCCCGCGTGCTGTTGATCGCCGGCCGGCCGCTGGGCGAGCCGATTGCGCAGTATGGGCCGTTCGTGATGAATACGCAGGCGGAATTGCAGCAGGCGGTGGAGGATTTCAGGGCGGGCAAGTTCGAGGGCATTGAAGCAGGGGGACTGGCGCCGCAGGTGCCTGTCCCATGACAGCATCTCCGAGCGCTTAATTTCCTGGCTGCGGATAGATGGGACAGGCACCCTGCGGTGCCAGTCCCCCTGCTGCACGCTATACTAGTCGCATGCCTTTGCTCGACACCCTATCCGCCGCCCTCGCCCACCTGTCCCGCATCTGCGGCTTCGACACCATCGACGCCTTCCCGCCCGGCCACCAGTATGCCGCCACGCGCTGGAACCGGGCGTATTTCGACATCCCGTCCGACACCAGGCCGGAGCAGATCGAGCGCATCCTCGCCGAGGCCATCAGCAACACCCCGCTGGTGTTCGCCCACATCGTCCATCCGACGCCGCGCATGCAGCACGCGCTGCTGGCGGTGATCCACGCAGTGATGCGGCGCGGCGACCCCACTGCCCTGGTGAGCTTGCTGATCCGTGCTTACGAGTCGGCCGCCACGCAGGAGGCGGTGCCGGGGCTGCGCGCGGTCATCGAAGCGAGCAAGGATGGCAACGAGTCGATGCGCGCCTTTGCGGTACTCGAGTTCCTGGGGGCGATGGAGCCGCCGTTCGGCGTCATCGACCTCAAGGAACAGCGCGCGCTGCCCGCAACGTAGCCGGTAGATAACGCGCGCGCAGCGCCATGAACGGCGACTCGACCAGGTAATACAGCAGCGCGCCGGCCAGCACCGACAGCGCCAGCAGCGCAACGATGGTGACGGGCGACTGCGGCCCGAAGCCGGCCGCCGCCAGCGGCCGCGCCGCCATCACGCACAGCGGTTTGTGCACCAGGTAGATCGCATACGACCACAAGGCCAGCCGCTGGCAGCCGGGGACGCGGGTGCGCCCCAGCAGTGAATCGGGATCGAGCGCCGCCAGCAGCAGCAGGCCGAAACCGGCTGCGAGCAGCGGGTAGCCGGCCACGGTCACGGCAAACGCGTAGCGGTCGTCGAGAAACCAGTAGAAGGCCGCCGCCAGCAGCACACCAGCGGCAGCCAGGGCGGCGTCGCCATGGCGGGTCAGGCGCTGCCACAGCGGTGCGTGAAAATTCTTCAGCAGCGCGAGCGCCACGCCGGCCAGCAGTTCGTCGAGCCGGCACAGCGACGAATAATAGATGTACTTGAAATAATTGAACTCTTCGCGCGCGGTGCCGTCGACGGCGTTGTGCCACAGCCAGCCGCGCGCGGCCAGGCCCACCAGCACGGCCGCAGCCAGCGCCGTCCACGCCAGCGAAGGGAAGAAGGAGTGCGAACGGCGGCGCCAGGCAAGGATCAGGCTTGCCGCCGGCAGCAGCATATAAAACTGCTCTTCGATGCACAGCGACCATGCATGCGAAAAACCGCTGCCCGGTTCCAGCAAAATATTTTGGCTGAACGTCAAATAGCGCCACGGCGCCAGCATCGGCGCGCCGTCGGCAAACCACGGCCACAAGTAGTACAGCGCCAGCACCACGTAAAAATTCGGCAGGGTGCGCAGCAGGCGGCGGCCATAAAAACGGCCCAGCGAAAAGCCGCCCGGCGCGGCCAGGCCGGCGAAGATCTGGTTGCCGATCAGGTAGCCGGACAAGGCGAAGAACAGGTCGACGCCGACCCAGCCGATGTCGCCTACCCAGCCGAAGGTGGAATCCTCGCTGACGAACAGCACGTAGTGATGCAGGACGACGAAGCTGACGGCGAGCGCGCGCAGGGTATCCAGACCATGGATGCGCAAAGCTGGCGCGGCAAGGGGCGATTTCGAGGATGACGGCGGCATGGCGGTTCACGGCTGGGGGACGCCGGCGATGATAGCCGATATCGGCGCTGAAACGACAGCCGCATGTGCCGCTCAATTCCCGCTAGAATGACGGCCATCATTTCACTTCTCAGCCAGCCATGACCACCCCATCCGACCTGCAATTCAAATCGATCAACTACACCGGACTGGGAAAGGGACCGCGCCTGATCGTCACCGGCGCCGTGCACGGCAACGAGACCTGCGGCACGCTGGCGATCCGCCGCGTGATGGAGGAAATCGACAGCGGCAAGCTGGTGATCGCCAACGGCAGTGTCACCTTTGTGCCAATCACCAATCCGCTGGCCTACCGTCTGGAACAGCGTTCGGGCGAGCGTAATTTGAACCGCAACCTGTTTCCCAACGAAGAACCGCAGGATTTCGAGGACCGCATCGCCAACTGGCTGTGCCCACTGCTGGCGCAGCATGACGTGCTGCTCGACCTGCACTCGTTCAACGCCGACAGCGAACCGTTCGTGATGGTCGGCCCGCAGGACAACGACGGCCCGCTGCAGCCATTCAAGCACGCCGCCAAAGAACGCGCCATGGCGCTGCGGCTGGGCGTGCGCCGTTTTGTCGATGGCTGGCTGGCCACCTATGGCGCCGGCGTGCAGCGCCGCCTGTCGGACGCCTCGCAGCTGCAGACCGTGCTGCGCTACGGCGTCGGCACCACCGAGTACATGCGCAGCACCGGCGGCTACGCCCTGACGCTGGAATGCGGCCAGCACCGCGATCCGCAGGCGCCGGAAGTCGGCTACCGCGCCATCATGAACACCCTGGCGCACCTGGGACTGATCGACGCGCCGGACCCGGCGCCGGTGGCGCTCGACGAGATCGAGGCGTTGTCGATGGTGGTGGTGCACGACAAGTTCGACAAGGCCGACAGCTTCTCGCGCACCTGGCGCAGCTTCGATGCGGTCGCAACGGGCACGGAAATCGGCAGGCGCGCCGACGGCACGCCGGTGCTGTCGGAACTGGACGGCCGCATTTTGTTTCCCGATGTAAACGCCGGGCCGAACCAGGAATGGTATTACCTGACGCGGGCCAACCCGGCGTTCGCCAGCCGCGACTAGCCAAGTGCTTGCACTAATGTAACGGCAACGCGCAAAACGCCCTGTTACAACGTGCGCGTGGTGCACCATGATTGTGCGAGAATCATCGACAAGCTACCAACAATGATAATCAATGCTATCGATCACTGTCACCTTGCCGGCCATGGCGGTGCCCCTCGCCCTCGCGGCGGCGGGCATGCTTGCCTGCCTGCCGGCTGCGGCCAGCGGGCAGTTGACGGTGCCGATCCTGGCGCAGGAAAGCGTGGCGCCGAAGTGGATCGCGGGGCAAGCCAAGCCGCAAGGCATATGCGCCGACGTGCTCGCGGCGATTGAAAACATCGATCCGCGCATCCGCTTCGTCGGCCACGACCGTGCGCGCTCGCTGGCGGTGATCGAAGACAGCCTGGCGCGCGGCACCGTGTGGGGCGCCTGCGCGCTGGTCGATTCGCCGGTGCGCAAGCACATCGCCGCGCGCGTCTCCGTGCCCCTGTACGAAGCGCGCTACCGGCTGGCCGCCGCCGCCGGCGACACCGAGGCGGTCGCCTCGCTCGACGACCTGGCGCGCCGCAAGCCGCTGGTGAACACGCCGCGCGGCTCCGGCTACATCGCCGAGCTGAAGTCGCGCGGGCTCGAAATCGACGACAGCACCGGCGACAGCCTCACCAACCTGCGCAAGACCATCCACGGCCATGGGCGCTACACCTACCTGAACGAACCGAGCATGATGTACTACATCCGCACGGCCGGGCTGGAGCACAAACTGACGGTGCTGCCGGCCGTGTTCAATCCCAGCTACACGTATTTCTGGGTCAGCAAGCGGGCCGACCCGGCGCTGGCGCCGGCCATCGAGGCGGCGCTGGCAAAACTGAAAGCCAGCGGCGAGCTGGCGCGCATTTACAATCGCTGGACCAGCCTGCGCTGAGGCGCAACGCATTTTTTCTTACCAGGATAGTCAGGCCGGCGTCAGCAGCTTCAAGCCGGCGATGCCGGCGATGATCATGGCGATCGACAGCAGGCGCAGCGCGCCGGCCGGCTCGCCCAGAATCACCATGCCGAAAATCGCGGTGCCGACGGTGCCGATGCCGGTCCAGACGGCGTACGCCGTGCCGAGCGGCAGATGGCGCAAGGCCAGGCCGAGCAGGCCGACGCTGGCGGCCATCGCCGCCAAGGTCAGCGCCGACGGCCACAGGCGGGTAAAGCCATCGGTGTATTTCAGTCCCACCGCCCACGCCACTTCCAGCAAGCCCGCCAACACCAACAACATCCAGCTCATCCCCGCTCCCGCTTGTTTTTCACTGTCTTTCACAGTCTGCACCGGCTGCAAACCGGGCGACCTTAGCACGCCGCCGGCGCGGGCGGCAAGGCGGCGGCAGCAAAGGCTGGCGATGTGGTTCATAATCGATGTTCTTTTATGCAACAACCGGGACCCGCATGAAACAGACCATGACCCTCCGCGACATTTTGACGGCGCTTGCCGTGGTGGTCATCTGGGGCGTCAATTTCGTCGTCATCAAGCTGGGCTTGCGCGATTTGCCGCCGATGCTGTTTTCGGCGCTGCGCTTCGGCTTCGCCGCGCTGCCGCTGGTATTTTTCATCAAGCCGCCGCGCACCTCGGTGAAGCTGGTGCTGATTTTCGGCATGTTTCAATTTGCCATACAGTTCACCCTGTTATTTACCGGCATCAAGCTCGGCCTGCCGGCCGGACTGGCCTCGCTGGTGGTGCAGCTGCAAGCGTTCTTCACCATCGGCCTGGCGGTGCTGCTGCTGGGCGAACGGCCGAAGGTGCTGCAACTGGTCGGCGCCCTGGTGGCCCTGGGCGGCATGGGCGTGGTCGCCGCCAACCTGGAGGCGCGCGCCACCCTGATCGGCTTCGCCCTGGTGGTGCTGGCCGGCCTGTCGTGGGCGGTGGCCAATATCGCCAGCAAGCAGATGGGCAAGGCGGCGCCGATCAGCGCGCTGTCGCTGATGGTGTGGGCGTCGGTGGCGGCCACCCCGCCCCTGCTGCTGGCCTCCTGGCTGTTCGAAGGCGCGGCGGCATGGCGCCTGGCGGCGCACAATTTCAGCTGGCACACCCTGTGGGCCGTACTGTTCCAGGCGTATCCGAACACCCTGCTCGGCTTCGGCATCTGGTCGATGCTGATGCGCAAATATCCGACCGCCACCATCGCCCCGTTCTCCTTGCTGGTGCCGGTGGCCGGCATGCTCAGCGCGGCGCTGGTGCTGGGCGAATCGCTGCAGTGGTGGAAGATCGCCGCCGGCCTGATGGTGCTGGGCGGCCTGGCGCTGAACCAGTTCGGCGGGCGGCTGTGGGACATGGCGCGGGGCCGAGCCGTACAGTGATGGCTTTGCCGGGCTGAACGGCGTCAAATTGCTCAGCGCCAGCAAACAAATTTTATATATCGTAAAATGACGATATTAGGTTCGCAGAAACCCGATATACACAAACCCAATGGACATCGACGCAATTCACAAGGCCCTGGCCAACCCCGTACGGCGGCAGATTCTGTCGTGGCTGAAAGAGCCGCACGAGTATTTCGCCCAGCAGGAGCATGGCCTGGAGCTCGGTGTGTGCGCCGGCCTGATCGACGAGCGCACCGGCCTGTCGCAATCGACCGTGTCGGCGCACTTGGCAAGCCTGCAAAAGGCGGGCTTGATCAATTCGCGACGGGTGGGCCAATGGATTTTTTACAAACGCAACGAGGAAGTGCTTCAAGCTTTTCTCAATCAATTGCATCACGAACTATAGGAACCTTCACATGACCACTCTTTTCGAACCCCTCGTCGTCGGCGACCTCACCTTGCCCAACCGTATCGTCATGGCCCCGCTGACCCGCGCCCGCGCCGTCGGCGGCGCCCGCGTACCGAACGCGCTGATGGCCGAATACTACGTGCAGCGCGCCAGCGCCGGCCTGATCCTGTCGGAAGCGACCTCGGTGGTGGCGCAAGGCGTCGGCTATGAAAACACCCCGGGCATCTGGTCCGACGAACAGGTGGAAGGCTGGAAAGTGGTCACCGAAGCCGTGCACGCCGCCGGCGGCCTGATCGTCCTGCAACTGTGGCACGTCGGCCGCATCTCGGACCCGAGCCTGTTGAATAGCGAAGCGCCGGTGGCCCCAAGCGCGATTGCCGCCGCCGGCCACGTCAGCCTGCTGCGCCCCGAGCGCGGCTACGTGGTGCCGCGCGCGCTGGAAACGGATGAGCTGCCGGGCATCGTCGCCGCCTACCGCAAGGGTGCGGAAAACGCCAAACTTGCCGGTTTCGACGGCGTGGAAATCCACGGCGCCAACGGCTACCTGCTCGACCAGTTCCTGCAGGACCGCACCAACACGCGCACCGACAATTATGGCGGCTCGATCGAAAACCGCGCCCGCCTGATGCTCGAAGTGACCGACGCCTGCATCGAAGTGTGGGGCGCCGGCCGGGTCGGCATGCACCTGGCGCCACGCCGCGACTCCCACGACATGGGCGATTCGACCCCGGCCGAAACCTTCGGCTACGTCGCCCGCGAACTGAAAAAGCGCGGCATCGCCTTTATCTGCGCCCGCGAAGCGGTCGGCGAAGACAGCCTGGGCCCCTTGCTGAAAAAAGAATTCGGCGGCGTCTACATCGCCAACGAACAGATGACGCGCGAATCGGCCGAACAGCTGATCAACGACGGCAAGGCCGATGCGGTGGCATTCGGTAAACTGTTTATCGCCAATCCGGATTTGCCGCGCCGTCTGAAGGAAGACGCTGAATTGAATCCGCAGCGGCCGCAGTTGTTTTATGGTTCGGGCGCCGAAGGGTACACGGACTATCCGGCACTGCAGGCTTGATTCAAGGCGCGACTGGCTAGGGGGACTGGCACCTGAAGGGTGCCTGTCCCATGTTCGCTCCGAAGCAAACTTCGCTGGACAGGATACATGGGACAGGCACCTTCGGGCGCCAGTCCCCCTGCTGCCAGCCTCCTCGGCCACATACATATCAACTGCTGATATTCACCACTAACCCCACGTGCTATTCTTTTCGCATTATCAGTCGAAAGAATACCGTGACCCCATTTGCCCGCCGTCTCGCCGTCCTCGCCGTCTCCGGCGTCATCGCCACCTGCTCCATCGCCGCGGAAGCGCCGCGCGCCGCCAATACCTATCTGACCGAGCAGGAAGCGGCCGCCAGGTCGGCCCGCGTGTCGAACGTCGCCTACATCCTCGACTTCACCCTGACCGGCAAACCCGACTTCGCCGGCACCAGCCGTATCGATTTCGACCTGTTTGACAACAGCCAGCCCCTGACGATCGACCTGGACAAGGCCAAGGTCAGCGCCGTCACCGTCAATGGCAAGCCGGTCGCCATCGACTACAACCAGTTCTTCATCACCATCGCCCCAGGCGACCTGGCAAAGGGCCGCAACAGCGTGGTGGTGGCTTACACGCGCGCGCACAGCACCAATGGCGAGGGCTTGCACCGCATGGTCGATCCGAGCGACGGCAAGGTGTACACCTATTCCCACTTCGAGCCGGCCGCCGCCCACCAGATGTTCGCCCTGTTCGACCAGCCCGACCTGAAAGCGACTTTTCAACTGACCGTCACCGCGCCATCCGACTGGGTGGTGGTGTCGACCAAGCGCGAAAGCGCGGTCGCCAACGCCGATGCCAACACCCGCCGCTGGACCTTCCCCGCATCGAAGGTACTGAGTCCGTATAACTTCTCGCTGCACGCCGGTCCCTATAAAGTCTGGGAAGACAACAGCGGCAAATACCCGATGCGCCTGTTCGCCCGTCAGTCGGTGGCCAGGCAGGTCGAGCCGGCCGACTGGTTCAAGTTCACAAGGGATGGCTTGACCTTCTTCGACAATTATTTCGGCGTACCCTATCAGTGGGAAAAGTACGATCAGCTGCTGGTGCCCGATTTTCTCTACGGCGCGATGGAAAACGCCGGCGCCGTCACGTTCGGGGAACGCGGCTTCCTGCACCAGTCGCCGGCCACCGAGGCGCAGCGCGAAGGCCTGGCCGGCACCATCATGCACGAGATGGCGCACCAGTGGTTCGGCGACCTGGTGACCATGAAATGGTGGAACGGCCTGTGGCTCAACGAAAGCTTCGCCTCCTTCATGGGCACCCTGGCCACCGCCGAAGCGACCGAATTCAAGCACGCCTGGCTGTCGTTCTACTCCGGCGGTAAGCAGATGGCCTACGCCACCGACCAGTCGCTGTCGACCCACCCGATCGAGGTGCCGGTCGCTTCGACCGCCAACGCCTTCGACAACATCGACGCCATCACCTATTCGAAGGGCGCGTCCACCCTGATCCAGCTGCGCCATTTGCTGGGCGACCAGGTGTTCCGCAAGGGGGTGCACAACTACCTGGAAAAGTACGCATTCAAAAACGCCCGCCTGGACGACTTCATCGGCAGCCTGGGCGAGGCCGCCGGACGCGACCTGAAACCGTGGACGCGCCAGTGGCTGTATGAAGCGGGCGTGAACACCATCGCCGCCAGGTACAGCTGCAGCGCCGGCAAGATCAACAGTTTTACCCTGCAGCAGAGTGCCAAGCCATCCTTGCCGACCTTGCGCGAGCAGCGCGTGCAGGTGGCCACCTTCAAGCGCGAAGGCGACAAACTGGCCTTGAGCGCCAAGGCCGCCGTCACCTACAGCGGCGCCGTCACCCGGGTGCCGGAACTGGTCGGCAGCGCCTGTCCCGACCTGGTCTACCCGAACTACCAGGACTGGGGTTTTGCCAGGGTCCAGCTGGATAAAAAATCGTTCGCCACCGCCCAGGCAAGCGTCGCCGCGGTGGACGATCCGCTGCTGCGCTCGATGCTGTGGCAAAGCCTGTGGGACGGCGTGCGCGACGGCCAGCTGCCGCTCAACGATTTTATCCGCACCGCCCTGGCCAATGCGCCGCTGGAGAAGGACTACAATTTATTGGGCAGCGTGCTCGGCATGCTGGGCAGCGCCCGGCACTACCTCGACGCCATGCAGGCCGCGCCAGGCTACGTACAGGCCACCGGCGGCCAGATGGAAGACATCAGCTGGCGCGCCGTCGAAGCCAATAGCGCCAACAGCAATTTCCAGCGCCGCTGGTTCGGCTTCCATATGAGCGTCGCCCGAAGCCGGCCAGCGCTCGAGCGCCTGGCGGGCCTGCTCGACGGCAGCGTCAAGGTGGCGGGCCTGGAGATCGGCCAGGATCAGCGCTGGACCATCATCGGCCGCCTCAATCGCTTCGCCTACCCCGGCAGCGAGGCGCTGATCGCCGCCGAGCAGCTGCGCGACAAGTCCGACGCCGGCCAGGCCCAGGCGCTGGCCGCCAGTGTGGCCCGTCCCGACGCCGCCACCAAGCGTGAATGGCTGGCCAAGGTACAGGACCAGAAAACCACGCTGCCGTTTTCCAAGGTGCGGGTGGCGATCTACAGCCTCTACCCGGTCGAGCAAAAGGCGCTCAACGAAGCCACCGCCGACGCCCGGCTGGCCAGCCTGCCCGCCATCGACAAGGTGGCCGGTCCCGTGTTCATGCGCAGCTACGCCGAGATGATCCCGGCCACCTGCAACGCCGCCAGCGTCAAGCGCCTGGACAAGGCCGCCGCCGACTACACGCAGCTGTCGGCCGGCACCCGCCGCGCCCTGCTGACCTTGCGCGAAGAAGACCAGCGCTGCGTGACGATCAGCCGGGCCATGACGGCCGGCGCGCCCAAGGGCTAGATTGCAGCGCGAGGCGATCGCCTGGTCGGCGTCGGCCACCACCGGCGCCATCGCGCTGGCCGACGGCCTGCTCAGCGGCGACCTGGAGAATGGCCTGCTCGACTGCCGCCTGAACCCTGCCGGCAAGTTCCGCAACGGCGCCGCACGCTGGTGGTGCGTCCCGCATCAATGCTACTGGGGCGTGAAGGCGGACCTGATGCGCGGTGACGGCCGCTGCCGCGCGGCGGCGGCGCCGCTGCGGGTGGCGCTCGATCCACCGCTGCTCGAGGTTGGCGCGGTGGCCTCGCTGACGCTGCACCAAGGCGCGCTGCGCGTACAGGGCGACGGCCTCGACCTGGTCGTGCCGGCACTGGCGCTGGCGGCGGCCGGCCTGTTCGACAATCCCGCCATCACGCGGCTGAACGTCACCCCGCCGGCGCTGGCGGCGCTGGCGCACGCCGACGGCTGCGTCGATTGCGCGCGCTGCGGCCATCCGCACCTGGACCTGGGCGCCTTCGCCACCCGCGCCCACCGCCGCCACACCTGCGGCCACTGCGGGCATGACAGCACCCACAGCAGCGCCGCGATGGTCTCCAATCCGCTGTATATACTGCGCGGGCGGATCGCCTTCGCCTGGCGCCCGGTTTAGCGCATCGCCAGCGGCGTGGCCCGCCGCGGCGGCGGAAACGCCGCATCGAGCACGGCCAGATCCTCCGGCTCGAGCACGACGTCGAGCGCCGCCGCGTTCTCGCGCACGTGGCGCGGGCTGACCGCCTTGGGAATGGCGACTATGCCATCCTGGCGCAGCAGCCAGGCCAGCGCCACCTGGGCGGGCGTGGCGCCGCGCCGCGCCGCCACCGTCCGCAGCGCCGGCACGTCCAGCATGCCGGCCTGTTCCAGCGGCGAATAAGCCATTACGGGCACGCCGTGCTGGCGGCACCACGGCAGCAGATCCCATTCGACGCCGCGCCTGGCCAGGTTATACAGCACCTGGTTGACGGCGACCTCCTTGCCGCCCGGGGTGGCGTACGCCTCGAGCATGTCGTCGCGGTCGAAGTTGCTGACGCCGTAGTCGAGGATCTTGCCGGCCGCCTTCAGCGCCGCGAAGCCTTCGAAGGTTTCCGCCAGCGGCACCCCGCCGCGCCAGTGCAGCAGGTACAAGTCGATGCGGTCGGTGCCGAGCCGGCGCAAGGAGCGCTCGCAGGCGTCCTGCACGGCGCGCCGGCCGGCATTGTGGGGATACACCTTGCTGACGATAAATGCCTCGTCGCGCCGTCCGTCCAGCGCCGCCGCCACGACTTTTTCGGCGCCGCCTTCGCCGTACATTTCGGCGGTGTCGATCAGGGTCAAGCCCAGATCGAGCCCGAGCCGCAGGGCATCGGCCTCGCGGCTTAGTTCGGTGGGGTCCTCGCCCATGTACCAGGTGCCCTGGCCCAGCACGGGAATACTGCGCCCGCTCACCATCTTCAGTTCACGCATCGCGCCTCCTATTAAATACAGTCAGTACCAGCCTAAACCCGGACTTGAGGATACGCCAACACACAAGGCGGCGGTGCCTGCCCCGTTCGGACGCAACTTTGCGCCAATCCAAATCGCGCCTGCTTGACTTCGTTCAAACTTGGCCGGATCGCCCTTCGACCTGGAGACCCTATGCCCGCCCACCTGTTCCGCCCATTCCGCGTGGCCGCGCCGGCCGCCGTCAGCACGCTGCTGGCCGCCTGCAGCCCGGGCTCCACGGTGCAGGCCGGACCGGAAGCGCCGCTGGCACCGCCCACCGCCTACCATTTGTACGTGGCCACCAACGGCGCCGACAACAACCTCGGCAGCGAATCCTCGCCCTTTCTCAGCATCGAGCGCGCCTCCAGGGTGGCGCTGCCCGGCACCACCATCCATGTCGCTCCCGGCAGCTACGCCGGCGGCATCCTCACCACCGTCAGCGGCACCGCGCGCAACCGCATCTATTACATCGCCACCCGCCCCGGCCACGCCCGCATCGTGCCGCCGCCGCAATCGGCCAGCGCCAGCGCCTGGGACAACCGCGGCGATTACGTCGACATCGTCGGTTTCGACATCGACGGCAGCGTCCACCAGAACGGCGTACGCTGGCGCAATGGGCTCTACAGCGCCGGCTCCTTCGATTCGCTGCGCCACAACATCGTCCACCACATCGCCCGCGGCCAGTCGTGCGGCGCCAGCGATGGCGCCGACGGCGCCGGCATCACCATCGAAAGCTACTTCAAGGGTGTGCACGGCGAAGTCATCGGAAACAAGCTGTACGACATCGGCGCCGCCGACTGCCCGGCGGTGCAGGGCATTGCCATCAACACCTCGGCGCTGGTGGCGAACAACCTGGTGTTTCGCGCCGGGCATGCCGGCATTTTTTTGTGGCACGACGCCCACCACGTCCGCGTGCTGAACAATACGGTGGCGGCATCGAACGCCGGCATCGTCGTCGGCGGCGGCAATGCTTACCTCGCAGCCGGCGCGAACGATTTCACCAACGTCAGCAACAACATCGTGTTCGACAACAATTCAGGGATCGTCGAGCGCGGCGCAACCGGTCGCAACAATGTGTATCACAACAACCTGGTTTTCAATAACCAGGCGGGCGACTGGGACCTGGCAGCCGGCATGCGGCACATCAAATCGGTGGCCGCCGATCCGGGCTTTATCGCCTACAACCGCGATGCCATGCCGGATCTGCGGCTGGCCGCCAACTCGGCGGCGATCGGCAAGGGCGACCTTGCGTATGCGCATCCGGTCGATTTCAACGGGGTCAAGCGCAGTGCCGATGGTGGCGTCGATGTGGGCGCCTTGCAGCATCGATAACTAACTGGCGTCAAAACCGCAAGCCCTACAGTATTTCCAACACCTTTTCACTCGGCCGGCACAGGCGCACGCCCTTGCTGCTCACAACCAGTGGGCGTTCGATCAGGGTCGGCTGGGCCAGCATGGCGTCGATCAAGGCGTCGTCATCGAGCGCGGGATTGTCCAGTCCCAGTGCCGCATAGGCCGCTTCCTTGCTGCGCAGCAGCGCCCGCACCGGCAAACCGGCCGCGCCCGCCATGGCCTTGAGCAGCGCGTGCGAGGGCGGCTTGTCCAGGTAATCGATGATGGTCGGCTCGATGCCGGCGGCACGGATCAATTCGAGGGTCTTGCGCGAGGTGCCGCACCGGGGATTGTGATAAATCGTGATGTCCATGGCTGCTTTCCTTATCAAGGCGCCATCATAACAGCCGGGGGCGCCACACTTGCGGCGGCCTTGCCATCTCGCTAGAATAACTTCCCATTTGCAATTTTCGCGGGCACGCGGGACAGTCCGGGCTGCTCGCGATAGAAAAAAAATAGTAAACAGGCTGCACGACCAGCCTGGTGGAGACCTGATGAACGATTACCTGGCCAGCGCCGCCCTGCCGACCTGGCGCCAGCGCGCCTCGCTACGCCTGCTGCACCTGGCCGGCTGGAAGGTGCGCTTCAAACCCCTGCCCGGCCCGCACGGCGTGGTGGTGGTCTATCCGCATACCTCGAACTGGGATTTCGTCGTCGGCCTGCTGGGCAAATGGGCAGTCGACCTGCCCTTTCGCTGGCTCGGCAAGGACACCCTGTTCAAGGGGCCGCTCGGGATCCTGATGCGCCGCTGGGGCGGCATGGCGGTCGAGCGCTCGACCACCAGCGGCGCCACCGAACGGCTGGCGCTCACCATGCACGCCGAACCATGGTGCTGGATCGCCATCACCCCGGAAGCCACGCGCGGCTACAAGCCGCACTGGCGCACCGGCTTCTATCACCTGGCCCGCGCCGCCAGGGTACCGGTGCTGCTGGTGTATATCGATTATCCGAACAAGGAGCTGGGCGTGGTCGACAGCATCGACTTGAGCGGCGACCAGGCGGCCGATATGGCCGCCATCGCCCGCGTCTACAAGGGCCGCCACGGCCGCTACCCGCAGCTCGAGGCGCCGATCGTGCTGGCGCCGCCCCGACGCTGAGCTAGGTCGCGTCGAGCAGGCCGTGCTTGCGGATGAATTCGACCACCGCCGCCACCCCGTCTCCGCTGCGCAAATTGGTAAACACAAACGGCCGCTCGCCGCGCTGGGCGGCGGCGTCGCGCGCCATGATGTCGAGATCGGCGCCGACGTGCGGCGCCAGGTCGGTCTTGTTGATGATCAGCAGATCGGAGCGGGTGATGCCGGGGCCGCCCTTTCGCGGGATTTTCTCGCCGCCGGCGACGTCGATCACGTACAAGGTCAGGTCCGACAGTTCGGGGCTGAAGGTGGCCGCCAGGTTGTCGCCGCCGGACTCGATCAGGATCAGGTCGAGGTCGGGAAAATCGGCCTGCATGCGCGCGATCGCTTCCAGGTTGATCGAGGCGTCCTCGCGGATCGCCGTGTGCGGGCAGCCGCCGGTTTCCACGCCCATCAGCCGCGCGGCCGGCAAGGCGCCGGCGCGCAGCAGGATTTCCATGTCTTCGCGGGTGTAGATGTCGTTGGTGATGACGGCCATGTCGTGGTCGTCGCGCATGGCTTTGCACAGCATTTCGCACAGGGCGGTCTTGCCGGAGCCGACCGGGCCGCCGATGCCGACGCGCAGGGGATTCGAATTCATGAAGGAGCTTTCATTGGTTTAAGAGCGGTACAAACGTCCATGCTGGACTTCGTGCTGCATCGACAGGATCGACAGGCCGGGCGACCAGTTCGACAGTTCGTCGTCCGTCAAAATTTGCGCCGTGGCGGCCGCCGCTTCGATGTCGGGCGCCAGCGACAGCAGCATGCGCTGTCCCGCCACCTGGCCCAGCGGCACCGATTTGACGCACACCAGCACCTGGTTCTCGGCCCACGAAAACAGCGAGGCCACCAGCGCGTCGCGGTGGCCGATACCGAGGGCGTCGACGGCGCAGGCAAAGGCGGTCGGCAGCGCGACTTCCTCGCCAAGCGCGGCACTGTCGCCGACGCCCAGTTCGGCCAGTAACCGGGTCAGCGAATAACCCATCTGGATCGATTCGGCGCGCAGTTCGGCGCAGTCGCGCGAGGCGACGAAGCGCTCGCTCCACAGCGCCACCGCCACATTGTCGCCGGCCCCGAAGGCGCGCATCAGGCGCCACAGCACCGGCGCGTCCCAGCGCGCCATCACCTGCGCCAGGTAGGCGGCGATCCACGCGCGGGCGCTGGCGGCGTCGGACACCATGCCGCGCTCGATGGCCGTTTCCAGCCCCTGCGAATAGCTGTAGCCGCCGATCGGCAAGGCCGGACTGGCGAACTGCAGCAGGTGCAGCAGCGCGGCGGCGTTCATCGGATGTGCGTCACGGCGCAGGATCGCCGGGCCGGTGGATTTTCTGGCGCAAGGGCACCGGCGCCAGCAAATCGCCACCGTGACTGTGGCCGCCGCCCGAGTAGGCGCCCGACTCGGGCTCGAAACGGGCGCGTTCTTCCACCACCCGGGCGCCCAGGCCTTCCACCATCTCCTTGAGTACCGGGTCGACGCGGATGCGCAGCACGCCGGCGCCAATTTGAACTTGCGTATGGCGGTTGCCGAGGTGGTAAGCGCAGCGCACCAGCGCGTGTTCGCTGTCGCAGTAGACGGCGTAAGTCGGTTCGAGCGCCGCCGCCACGCGCACCACAAGCCGCTTTTCGCCCACCGCCGCGGCGCCGACCAGCAGGTCGCCGTCGCGCAGCACGCTGCCGCGCACCGTGAAAACCGCCACTTCCTCGCCCGACGCCAGGCGGGTGCGCAGGCGGCATTTTTCGCGCTGGTCGTAGGGCAGCACCAGCGTGCCGTAAATCGATTCGGCCTCGGTGACCTTGGTATGAAATGTGAGCATTTAATAAATCCTAGAACAAGAAATAACGCTGGGCCATCGGCAGCACCGAGGCAGCCTCGCACACCAGCAGTTCGCCGTCGGCGCGCACCTCGTAGGTCTCGGGGTCGACCTGCATGCGCGGCGTGGCGCCGTTATGGATCATGTCGGCCTTGGACAGGCCGCGCGTGCCTTTCACCGCGATCACGGTTTTCGACAAGCCGAGCTGTTTGTCGATGCCGGCGTCGAAGGCCGCCTGTGACACAAAGGTAAACGATTTTTTCAGGCCGCCGCCGAAGGCGCCGAACATCATCCGGTAGTGCACCGGTTGGGGAGTCGGGATCGAGGCGTTCGGGTCGCCCATCTGCGCCGCGGCGATCATGCCGCCCTTGACGATCATCGATGGCTTGACGCCGAAGAAGGCCGGCTTCCACAGCACCAGGTCGGCGATCTTGCCCACTTCGATGGAACCGACCACATGCGAAATGCCATGGGTGATGGCGGGGTTGATGGTGTACTTGGCGATGTAGCGCTTGACCCTGAAATTGTCGTTGCGCTCGCCGTCGGGCGCCAGCGCGCCGCGCTGCAGCTTCATTTTATGCGCGGTCTGCCAGGTGCGCATGATGGTCTCGCCGACCCGGCCCATCGCCTGCGAGTCGGACGACATCATCGAGATCGCGCCCATGTCGTGCAGGATGTCCTCGGCGGCGATGGTCTCGCGGCGGATGCGCGACTCGGCGAACGCCACGTCTTCGGCGATGGCCGGGTCGAGGTGGTGGCATACCATCAGCATGTCGAGATGCTCGTCGAGGGTGTTGACGGTGAACGGACGGGTCGGATTGGTCGACGACGGCAGCACATTCGGTTCGCCCACCGCGGCGATGATGTCCGGCGCATGGCCGCCGCCGGCGCCCTCGGTGTGAAAAGTGTGGATGGTGCGGCCCTTGAAGGCGGCCAGGGTCGCCTCCAGAAAACCGCCTTCGTTCAAGGTATCGGAGTGGATCGCCACCTGCACGTCCATGCGCTCGGCAACCGACAGGCAGTTGTCGATCGCGGCCGGTGTCGTGCCCCAGTCCTCGTGCAGCTTCAGGCCAATTGCG
>JAQGNM010000443.1 GCA_028291845.1 Massilia sp.
ACATGGCCGGCGCCCAGGCGCAGATCATGGCCGAACGCAACTGATACAGCCGACAGGATCGGCGCCACATAAAAAAAAGGGCGCTGCAATCTTTCGATTGCAGCGCCCTTCATGCACAACGCGATACACGCTGATTGATACTTAATATGCGGCGTCGCGGTGATTCTTTTGCCAGTAATAGGCGCCCGCACTACCGAGCAAGGCAGTAACGCCGAGCGCGATCTTGCTCTTTTTGCCGAAGCGGCGATTGCGCAACATGCGCAGCAGCGGCATTGCATACGGCAGCAAGGCGCCGACACTGAAGCCGCTTGGCGTGAGCAGACTGTCCACGCGCGAGCGGATGGCGAAAGTGGCATGGTCGACGGCGCTGTGGAACAGGGCCTGCGGCTGCGCTTCGTGCAAGACCTGGGCCTTGGCGCGCACCACGCCGATGCGATGCATCTCACCGTGGCGTACCAGCAGCGCCTTGCGCTCGGCGACGCTCAATTCCTTGTCTTTGTCTTTTACTTCGATGATCTGGTTGTCCATGTTTCCTCCAGGGAGAGACAGCGCTTACAGCAGCATGTCGCGGTCGTTCTTGAGTTCGTACATTGTTTCCGGGAAGGCCAGCTTGCCCTGCTTCAGCATGGACAGGCCTTTGAACACCAGAGCGGCGGTAATGGCGGCAAACACCACAAACATGATCAGCAAGATTTTCCAGCCCATCGCTTCCCAGGCGGCGGCGACGATGGTCGCGGTACCGAAGGCAATTGCGAACCACGCTGCGAGGACCGCGCCGGCAAACAGGGCGACCAGCTCGATCAGATGATTGCGTACTTCGGCGAGCTCCAGGGCGGCGAGCTCGACGCGCGACATAAGCAGGCCGAACAGGTTTTTTGCCAACCCGCTCAGCCCGCCCATCAGGCCGGGGCCATGAACGATCGTTTCAACTTTTTCCATGGCAGCTCCCGGCGTGGATTATTTACGGCCCAGGATGACACCGACCAACAGGCCGACGCCAGCGGCAGCGGCGATGGTGCGCCATGGGTTGTCCTTCACGTAGACATCGGCACTCGCGGCCAGTTCCTTGCCTTTGACGGTGGCTTTTTCCTGCACCTGGCCGGCTTTGCCCATGGCAACGTCCAACATGGCCATACCGCGGCCGCGCAGCTCTTCAGCCTTTTCGCCGGTCAGTGCGGCAGCGGCGGTCAGCAAGGCCTGGGCGTCCTTGACCAGGGTTTTGACGTCGGTCGAGGTGCTGTTGATGGCATCGTTGACATTGGTATTGGTGCGGATATTTTCCAACATAATAATTCTCCTGAGGTGATGAAGATGGTGTGCGGCGGCAAGCGCCGCCGCTGATGGTGTACCGCTTGTTACTTATAGACTCGTCATTGCCAATTTACCATTCATCGCAGTATTAGCGAACAGCTATCCTGCAGCGCGGCCAATTATTTGGTCAGCAGGTCGGCCATATCGTCCGCGTGCTCTTCTTCCACGGCCATGATCGAAATCAACAGTGCGCGCGTGGTCGGGTCGGTGTGGCCGATCGCCTCGATCATCTGGCGATACGATTCGATCGCCACGCGCTCGGCGATCAGGTTGGCGCGCACCATCGCGTTGACGTCTTCCGAATCGTCGTACTCGGCGTGGCTGCGCTGGGTCAGCGTGGCAGGATTGAAGTCCGGCTCGCCGTTCAACTGCACGATGCGCTCGGCGATCGAGTCGGCGTGTTCCTGCTCCTGCTGCGCGTGCTCGAGGAATTCGGCCTTGACGCCGGCGTTGGCACGGCCCTTGACGGTGTAGTAGTGGCGCTTGTAGCGGAGCACGCACAGCAGTTCGGTAGCCAGCGCATCGTTGAGCATCTTGCAGATAGCTTCGCGGTCGGCGGCGTAACCTTCGGTGACGGCGCCGTCGTCAAGATTGGCGGCGGCCTTGCGGATCGCTTCAACGTCGAAACCATGGTGCATATTGCGCTGCTCTTGCTGCTTGGTCGGCTTTTGCTGCTGGTCGGTGTCCTGCTTTTGTTGATTCGCTTGTTGATTCGCTTGTTGATTCGCTTGCTGATCCATGATGTTCCCTTTGTATTAAAAAAGTACTGATGTTGCGCGCCGGGGACCGGCCCGGCTTGCCAGTTGTTTAGCGGCGCGGCGGAATCGCCATGCCTTCATTCGACAGGACAATTTCCACGCGGCGATTGAGCTGACGGCTGGCGGCGGCGTCATTGCTGGCGACCGGGAAAGCGGGACCGTAGCCTTTCATGGCGATGCGGTTGGCGGCGACGCCCATGCCGGTGAGCGAAGCGGCGACCGAGGCGGCGCGGCGCTCCGACAGTTCCTGGTTATGCGCCGCGCTGCCGGTGCTGTCGGTGAAACCTTCGATCAGCACGGTGCGGTTGGGGTTTTGCGCCAACACATCGGCCAATTTTTGCACGTTGGCCACGCCATCCGGTTTCAGGCGCGCCTGGTCGGTGTCGAACAGCACGTCGCCGATGGTGATGACCATGCCGCGGTCCGATTTTTTCGCTTGCAGATCGGCCATCTGTGCTTCCAGCTGGGCGGCGCGGGCTTGCGCTTCGCGGGTTTGCGCTTCGGCGTTCTGCGCCTTGCGCTGTGCATCTTCGGCGCTGGCCTGGGCCGCGTTGGCGTCCATGCGGGCACGGTCCGCTTCCATCCTGGCGCGGTCGGCCTCGGCGGTACGGGCCTGCAATTGCAGCTGGTCGCGCTGGCGGCCGGCGTTGGCGATATCGG
Source organism: Massilia sp. (assembly GCA_028291845.1). Classification (GTDB taxonomy): domain Bacteria; phylum Pseudomonadota; class Gammaproteobacteria; order Burkholderiales; family Burkholderiaceae_D; genus JAFCUW01. The sequence continues at coordinate 2,730 of JAQGNM010000443.1, forward strand.
CTTCGGCGGCTTTCTGGCTCGCCACCTGGCGCGCGGTGGCGATTTTTTGCTTGGCGATATAGGCCAGGCGGTCGATGGTCTCCAGGCTCTCGCGCTTGACCGCGGCGGCATTGGCGGCATCGAGGGCGTCGCTGGCTTGCTTGAATTCGAGCGGCGCGAACGAGGACACTTGCGGATTGTTATTGGCCGCGATGAAATCGCCGCGCGCCTGGTCGAGCGTCGATGTGGTGGTCGGGGTGCTGCTGCAAGCGGCCAGCATGACGGCACTGGCGAGGACGGCGGTGGTGAGCGTGGAGCGAAGTTTCATGATGTCGAATTCCTGTTCTTGTTTGAATTGGTGCGGCCGATGCGTGCGGACGGTAGCTTGCGGCCGCGCCGCACTGCTTGAACGGCCGGCGTTGCGGGATGGACGGGACCGGCGGCGCTTGCCCGATTAACGGTTGCGGTCGACTTCTTCGCGCAGCACGCGCAAATCGGCATCGAGAGCATTGGCGGCGGCGTTGGCCTTGGCCGAGCCGGCCTTGCTCTGGGCCAGTTTGGCGTCGGCTTGCGCTTCGGTCGCCAGCTGGCGCGCCAGAACGTAATCCTTGGCGGCCAGTGCCTCGTTGGCGCGCATCATCTTGGTACGCGCCATGTTGATTTCGGCTGGTGCCAGATCGGCGGCGCCGGCGCTGACCGCATTGTCAACCGCATTTCTGGACACGGCCACGTCCGCAGTGGCTGGCGCCTTCTGCGAGCTGGCGCAGGCGCCCAGCGACAGCATGGCGGCGACGCCGAGAACATTGAGCAAGCGGGGGGTGACTGTTTCCAATTTCATGAGGCTTCTCCGTTTAATTACATTTGATATTTAACGTTATATGCTGATTCTTTGGCAAGTTCGGTTCGCTGACGCACATATCGTCTGCGCCGCCCGATTCGACTGCGTCAAGACGGTCGCCGAGACGGTCTTTCAGACAGTGCGTCAGCGCACATCATGCCAGGATCGAGTACGCTACCCTCAAGCGCGTAATGCCATTTGAACAAGCTCAACCAAGGATCGACATGCCTCATGACACCGCGTCCAGCGCCGCCCCCGCCACCAGCCACGGCGCGCACGGCTTGTCCCGCACCGTGAAGACCGTGTTGTGGCTGGCCGGACTGCTGATCGCCATCCCGCTGCTGGCCCTGATCGTTTTGCTCAACTACGACTGGAACAAGGCGCGGCCCTGGCTCAACGAACGGGCCAGCGACGCCATCGGCCGCCCGTTCGCGATCCGCGGCGACCTGGCGGTCAAGTGGGAGCGGCCCGACGCCAGCACCGGCGCCGGCGCCACGTGGCGTGATCACATCCCCTGGCCGCACCTGATCGCCCGGGAAGTTCACGTCAGCAACCCGCCAGGCATGCCGCAACGCGATACCGCCAGCGTCAGCCAGCTGTCGTTTTCGCTCAATCCATTTTCGCTGCTGCACAAAACCATTTCGGTGCCCCTCTTGCAATTTCAAAACCCCGCGGTGGACCTGATCCGCAACAGCGACGGCAGTAACAACTGGACGTTTCATCACAAGCAGGAAAAGTCGGACTGGACCATGGAGTTGCAGCGCGTCGTGTTTGCCAAGGGCGTGGTCAAGTACGAGGACGACATCGAACACATCAAGGTGCGCGCCGATGTCGATACACTGGCCGGCGACCCGATCTACGGCATCGCCTGGAAACTGGGCGGCAGTTATAACGGCGCTGCCGTCAGCGGCGGCGGCAAGGCGGGCGCCGTGCTGTCGCTGCGCGACCAGAGCACACCCTTCCCCGTCAAGGCGGAGTTTCATTCGGGCGCCACCCGCATCGAAGGCGAAGGCACGGTCACCCGCACCGCCAGCACCACCGCGGTCGACCTGCGCCTGCAACTGGCCGGGCGCAGCATGGCGCGCCTGTACGAATTCACCGGCGTGTTGCTGCCGGAGACCCCGGCATACGGCACTGCCGGCCGCCTGATCGGCACCATCGACCGCAACAGCAGCCGCTGGAGCTACCAGCAATTCAAGGGCAAGGTGGGCGAAAGCGACATTGCCGGCAAGCTCGAATTCCAGACCGGCAAACCGCGCGGCATCCTGACCGGCGACGTGCGCTCGCACCAGCTGCGGCTGGCCGACCTGGGACCGATCGTCGGCGCCGACTCGAACGCCAGCAAGACGGCGCGCGGCGTGCAAGTGGTGCAGCCCTCCGGCAAGCTATTGCCAGTCGAAACATTTCGCACCGAGCGCTGGAAGAAGGTCGATGCCGACGTCAAATTCTCGGCCGACCGCATCGTGCGCGACAAGCAACTGCCGATCAGCGATCTGACCACCCACATCGTCTTGAAGGCCGGTGTGATGACGCTCGATCCCCTCAACTTCAACATCGCCGGCGGCACCATGGTGTCGAACATCCGCATGGACGGCAGCGGCGCCGACGGCGCCAACGGCATCAAGGCGACGGCGAAGGTCACCGCGCGCCGGCTGGAGATCAAGCAATTGTTCCCGTCGATCGAGCAAATGCAGGCGACAGTCGGCCGCATCGATGGCGACGCCCAGTTGTCGGCGGTCGGCAATTCCGTCTCGACCTTGCTGGCGAGGTCGAACGGCGAGCTGAAAACGCTGATCAACCACGGTTCGGTCAGCAAACTGCTGCTGGAAGAAATGGGCCTGAACGTCGGCAACATTGTGCTCACCAAGATATTCGGCGACAAGCCGGTACGACTGAACTGCATGGCCACCGATTTCGCCGTCAGCAACGGCGTGATGCAAACCCGCGTGTTCCTGGTCGACACCGACGAAGCGACCGTGCACGCCAGCGGCACCATCAACCTGGCCAACGAGGAACTGGCGCTGACCCTGGAGCCGCAAACCAAGAGCTTCCGCATTTTTTCGCTGCGCGCGCCACTGCACGTCGACGGCCCGTTCAGCAAGCCGCGCGTGAGCGTCGACAAGGGCGTGGTCGCCATGAAAGCCGGCGGCGCCGTTGCCCTGGCAGCGCTGGCAGCGCCGGTGGCCGCCATGCTGCCGCTGATGAACACCGGTCCGGGCCAGGACAGCCCCTGCGGCCAGTTGCTGGCCAACGCCCGCGTCAAACCGGTGGCGCCGCCGCCCGGCAAGGCGATGA
>JAQGNM010000450.1 GCA_028291845.1 Massilia sp.
GGCGGTGGCGGCGGTGGCGGCGGCGCTGGGGGTTCGGCCGGTGGCGGTGGTGGCGGCGGCGGCGGTGGCGGCGGTGGTGGCGGTGGCGGCGGGGCCGGCTTGCTGAAGGCGTAGTTGATGCCTAGCGAAATGTAGCGGTTGTTACTGCGGCGCAGCCCGAGGCCGGTCTGGTCGTTGTCGCGGATGAACCCGCGCACCGAGCGGATATCGAGTTGCAGCGACCATTGCGGGTCCCAGGCCCATTGGAAGCCAATGCCGGCGCTGATGTAAGGGGAGGTGGCGCTGTCGCGGCGCAGCGGATTGTCCACGCGGTCGTGCTCGGCACCGATGCCGACCAGCACGAAGGGCCGGAAGTTTTTTCGGGACAGCATCCACAGGGCGTCGGCGCCCAGCAGGGTCTGGCGATAGTGGTAAGCGCCTTCTTCCGGGCGCACGTAGCTGCCGCCCAGCTGCACGTCCCATGACGGTGTCAGCGGTTTGCCGAACCGCAGTGCGCCGCCGTATTCACGGTCGGTCAGGCCGAACTCGTGGTCGGGCCGTACATTGGTCACGCTCGGCTGGATGTACCAGGATGGATTGATGTCTTGCGCCAGCAGCGGACCTGCCGTACACAAGGTGCCCACCGCCAGCGCGATTTTTTTTAGTTGGTTCACAAATGACTCCCCGGATTGTTATTGAGATCGGTATCGAACGTTTGTTCCAGTCACCGCTTCCGCGCTGCCATGGCGCTTTGAAGATGTTGGACGGATAAACTGTTCAAGAGTTCCCGGGTGGGACGAGGAGGGTCGCGACTGGTATGCGGCGTTGGATTTGCCGCAAACGTGTGTGCGTTAGTGTCGGTTTTGAGCAGCCGACGTGGCGTGTCGGCCACGCCCGACCATAAAAAACGCCGCCGCGGAACGAGTCCGGGCGGCGTCATCGATGCAGGCCTGGCGGCCAGCCGATTACTTGTTCTCTGGCTTGGCTTCCGGCAGCACGACCACGGTGTCGCCCGGCTTGCCGGCTTCACCTTTTTCGCCCGGCGCACCGGCTGGACCCGCAGGACCCGGCACCGCCACTGGCACTGGAACGGCAACTTCTTTCTCCACGGTCGTAGTCGGCTGGACCACGGTGGTGGCCGGCGGATTGACGGTGGTTTTTTCGCATGCGGTAAGGCCGACGACGGCCAGCATTGCGACGAGGATAGTTGCTTTCATAATATTTCCTTTTAAAAAGTGGTCGATCAGGATCGATGGGCGCTGCGCACGGACTCTCACGCGAACGGCCTGATCATAAAGAAGTATGTACGGGCGTTCTGTACGTCAACGCACAAAGCGGCCATACCTATCCTGATGGAAATTTACGATTTTTGTTGATTTGCCGACCCTTTGTTAAATGTTCGATGGCGCACAGACCATGGGTGGCGGCACAGGCAATCTAGTCACAAGCTTAAGGGAACCGTAGGGCCGCACCGATGTCAAACATGCGACGACGCCTTCCCGATCCACTGACTATCTCATTTGGAGTATTCGACATGCATGCACCGACCAATCACAACGCATCAAACGGCGACATGGGCGCCATGCACACTTCCGGCAATGGTAACTCCACCCTCATCGAGCGTGTCGCACCGCAGCCGGCCGAGCGCGCACCGATTTCCATGGCACCGATCGAGCGTGTGCGTTCGACGTCAGCCACCCAGCGCCGCATCGAAAACATGCAAAAGCTGATCGGCGAACTGTCGACCCACGAAATGCTGGCCGATGAAATCGCCTGGTTCCTGAAATTTTCGCCATCGGGCGCGCGCAAATACATCCGCGATCTGCGCGAAGCGGGCGTGATCGAACTGGCGCGCTACATCGAAGGCACCGCCACCTACCTGGGCAAGGCGGTCTACCAGATTTCGCCCGATCCGGACCGCGTCAAAGCCTTCCTGGCCGCCATCGTGCAGCCGAAGCGCGAAGGCGCCGCCCCGCGCAAGGAGCGTCCGGGGCTGCGCGAGCAAGCCATGGCCGGCACCGGCCGCCATTTCCATATCCTGGCCGATGACACCCACTATGCGATCCGCGTCAACCGCAGCCCGGTGGCCCGCGATCCGCTGGTGGCCGCGCTGTTCGGCGCCGCGCCCTCGGCCAACAAGGATCATGCTTGAAGCCAGCGCAAAAACCTGCTGCGCGGCCCGCTACCGTTTTCGCGGCCGCTTAAATAGTGTTGCGTACTGTCATGGTGTCGTCGCCATCGCCGTTTTGCTGAGCTGACTATCGTCGCACCCGATGGCCCTGCAGAATCTTGCAGGGCCGTTTGCGTTACTGTCGATTATTTCTGCTCGGCACCGGTGTTGAAAAAGCAGCAAGCAGCCCCACGTTCTGCCCAGGGATCAGGCTGGCCACGCGTGCCGGCCGCTTCCATCCGACGGCATGACGATAAGGGCGGAAATGGAAACGCTGATATGGACTACCATGGCCGCGCTGCTGCTTGCCGGCGCACTGTTCTGGCCGCGCTGGCGGCGCCGGCAAGCCTTGGGAGCGCCGCTGGCACCTGAGCGGATTGCCATCCTGGCGCGTCGCATGCCGATCTACGCCAGGTTGGGCGCCGACCTCCAGCAGCAGTTGCAGCGGCTGGTGCAGCAATTTTTATATGAGAAAAAATTTGTCGGTTGCGATGGCCTGCTGGTCGACGACGAGATGCGCGTCACGATTGCCGGGCAAGCCTGCCTGCTGTTGCTGAACCGGTTTACCCGGGTGTATCCCGCCTTGCGCACCATCCTGGTGTACCCGAGCGCCTTCCTGGTGCCGCGCAATGTGGTCGACGCCGCCGGCGTGGTCACCGAAACGCGCCAGGACCTGCTGGGCGAATCGTGGGGCGACGGCCGCGTGGTGCTGGCCTGGGATCACGTCCAGCGGGGCGCAGCCGACTGGCACGGCGGCCAGAACGTGGTACTGCACGAATTCGCCCACCAGCTCGACAGCGAGTCGGGCAGCACCAACGGCGCGCCCTACCTGGGCAGCCAGGCCAGTTACCGCAGCTGGTCGCAAGTATTGTCGCGTGATTTTGCCGCCCTGCGCGCCGACGCCATGTTGCGCCAGCACAGCGTGATGGACCATTACGGCGCCACCAGCCCGGCGGAATTTTTCGCCGTGGCCACCGAGACGTTTTTTGCAAAGCCGTGGGAAATGGCCGAGCGGCACCCGGCGCTCTACGAGGAATTCGGCAAGTATTACCGGGTCGATCCTCGTCAGTGGCAAGATGCGCCGGTTCAGCCCTCTGCGGACGACAGCCACGCCGGCGCTGCGGCGCAGCTCGATGACGATGCTGTGCAATACGGCCACTGGCGCTGATCGCACGCAATAGCAAATTTCTGTACGTACGCTGGCGTACAGAGTGCGCGCGCAAGCAGGCGCATGATGAACTTCCAATAACGCGGGAGGAATTCAGCATGTCCACCATCATCGCAGGCCATTTTCTACTCCAGGAAGAAGTCGACCGCGCTCGCCAGGAGCTGGTCGGCGCCGGGTTCGCCGAGCCGCGCATCAGCGGCTTTTTCGTCAATCAGCCGGGCCAGCATGACATGACGCCGATTGGCGGCGACAATCTGCTTTCGCCGGGCGCCAAGGAAACTCCCGAGGGCGTGGCCCAGGGCGCGGTGGCTGGCGGTGCGGTGGGCGCGGCTGTCGGTGCGGCGACCACGCCGGTGACCGGGCCACTGGGCGCCATCGTCGGCGGCCTGGTCGGCGCCCACGTCGGCTCGCTGTTCAGTTTTTCGAAAATGAAAGACAAAGGCGAGCACGAAGAGGGCGGCGACAACGACGACCGCGTGCGCAAGCCCGGCATGCTGCTTGCCGTGGCGCTCGATGACGGCGCCGACGAACGCCGCGCCGTCGATACGCTGCGCCAAAGCGGCGCGCACCACATCGAACGCGCCGAGGGCACCATTGCCGACGGCGACTGGGTCGATTTCGACCCCCTGAGCGAGCCGAAGCTGCTGACGCACTAAGTGACCAACAGTATTGTCAAGCCCGGTGCCTTTGATATTTGTCAATAAGACCGATTTGCTTCCCTCCTAGACTTGATTTTTCGCAGCCCGCTGCGACCAACAAGTCGACGGAGAAAGCATGGATGCATCCAGGGTAGCGCTGGTCACAGCCGGCATGAGTGGGCTTGGTACGGCTATTTGCCGTCGTCTCGAACGCGATGGATTCCGGGTGGCGCTCAGCTATTCGCCGCGCCAGCGCGACCCGCAAGCCTGGCTGGCGATGCAGCGCGACGAAGGCCACCGCTTCAGCGCCTATCGCGCCGATGCGCGCGACTACGCCGATACCGAATGGATGGTGCAAAAGGTCTTGGCCGAACACGGCCGCCTCGATGTACTGGTCAACAATATCGGCGTCGTTTGCGACCGCAGCCTGACTAAAATGTCCGCCGACGAGTGGCACACGGTATTGCGCACCAATCTCGACAGCCTGTTCAACATGAGCAAGCAAGCCATCGATCCGATGATGGAACGCCGCTGGGGCCGCATCATCAATATCTCGTCGATCACCGCCCAGAGCGGCGCCTTCGGCCAGTGCAACTACGCCGCCGCCATGGCCGGCATGCACGGCTTCACCAAATCGCTGGCCCTGGAAGTAGCGCGCTTCGGCATCACCGTCAACACCGTCTCGCCCGGCTACCTGCGCAGTAAAATCACCGACCAAATCCCGCCCGACGTCATGGCAAACACCATCCTCCCCGCCATCCCCCTCGGCCGCCTCGGCGAACCCGCCGAAGTCGCCGCCCTGGTCGGCTACCTCAGCTCCGACCTGGCTGGGTTCGTTACCGGCGCGAATATTGCGATTAATGGCGGGCAGCATACGTGCTAGTGGTAATTAAGCATGGGACAGGCACCTGTGGGTGCCAGTCCCCCTGCTGCATGCGCCCCGAGCATTAAAAGTCACGCCCCGAGGCGAAGGTCGATCTGAATCGGGTTTGCGTCCCCCGACAAATCATCCGGCTCTGCCGGTGATTTGTACCTGACTGGCTTTGCGCTTGTAAGCTGGTTTTATCCTGGGTTACTGACCAGTCCCAAACAAAAGTAGGTTTTCACTTTTGTTTGATTATTTTTGTTTGATTTCCGTTCGGGTCTGGCACGCAATACACAACCGCGCCTCCGGCCTCGCCTGCAAGCGCGAGAACCCGATCGGATTGCCGCACTCCTCGCACTCGCCATAACTACCGTCGTCGAACTTGGCCAGTGCACGTTTGAGGATGCCCATCTGCGCCGCGTTGTGGCCGGCGGCTTCGAGGGCGAGATCGTTCAACAGGCGCACGGTGGCTTTGTCGGCCGGCGAAGTTTCGACTTCGTTGACGGCAAGCTCGTGGCCGGAGCCGACCCGTTCGGCACTGTTGGCGATCGCCGCCAGGCGTTGCTCGAGCATCGAATGGAGCAAGGCAAGCTGGTCCTGTTGCAAACCGTTCATGAATTCGTCCTCGCATGCGTCTGAAACCTCAGGCCCAGTGTAGCGCGATCAGCGGGCGAAGACCACGAACGCACGGTTGCGCGAACGTGGCCGCGGTGCGGGACTGCTCAGGGTGTGGCGGGCGGTTTCTTGTGCGCGGCAACGCCGGCGATGTGCGTCTGCACCTGGTCGAGGGCTTCCACGACGCCGCCGAAATTACCGGAGAGGGCGCTGCCGGCCAGCGACAGCAGGCCGCCGACCAGGCCGATCGCTTCGCCCACTTTGCCGATCTTGCGGATTTCTTCGGCGGCGGCGGCGGTCAGGGCGATGATGCGCTGCTGCGGTGCGCCCAGCGACGGCACCAGCGCGGCGGCGGCATTGGCATACAGGCTGTTGGCGCGCTGGCGCAGCAATTGTTCGTCGTCGTTGAGCGCACGGAACATCGCCTGTTCGGCATCGCTGAAGTCGCCCTGGTGCGCCTTGATCTCTTGCAGCAGGCGCCGGTGCAGGGCATCGGCGCTGGCGCTCAACTGGTCGGCCAGCGCTTCGACCTCGCTGATAGTGGCCAAGCCGCCGCGGGGATTGTCTTCGCTCATGATGGTTGCTCCCGAGAGAATACTTCAATTGTTGGCGCTCAGACCCAGGCGGATCTCCTGCAGGTCGCGCGCGTAGCTGAGCAGCATCGACTTGAGGTCGGCCGCCTGCAGGTCGTTCAAGTGTTCGCGCATTCGCTGGTGGCCGATCGATACCTTGGTCAGACCCTGCACGGCTAGGTCGTAGCGCTTGTCGAGCAATTTGTATTCGGCCGATTTGTTCAGGTAATGCACTTTGGCCAGGGTCACCAGCATGCGGTCCTGCGGCTTGTTGGCCATCGGGATCTCGACGTCGAAGATGCCGAGGATGGTTTTCTTTTCGTTTTCGTGGGTCTTGATGTACAGGCGGGTGATGGTGAGCATGGCGTCGAGCAGGGTTTGCAGGTCGCTGTCGCCATCACGCACCATGGTTTGCACGCTGCGGTTCTGGTAGTTGGAGGCAATCACCCGGGTCAGCAGGCGCGTCATGCCGGTGTAGGCTTGCACATGGCGCTTGTCGAGGCCGTTGTCGAGATTGGCCTTGATGCCATTGCCCAGGTCGTCGAGCCGGTCGCCCAGGTCGTAGCGCTCTTCGCCCGCCAGCATCGACAGGGTTTGCATGTACAGCACCACCGCTTTCTGGGCGCTGACGAAATCGTCATACACGGCGCGGCGCCTGGCGTCGGTTTCCTTGCCGAGCTGTTGGGCGGCGGGCGCCAGGTACAGCTGCTCGCGCGCGTAGGTGTCGCGATAGCGGGTCGACAATTCATTGTAGGCGCCCAGCTTGGCGGACTGGTCGGCAAAGTCGCGTACCTCGTGCAGGCTGACGGCGCCGCCGGGGCCGGCGCAGCCCCCGAGCAGCATGGATAAACAGATTGCAAGCGCGGCAAACAACCAGGGAAGTCGGGCAGGGCGCATGGGTCCTTTCTGAGCGCGCGTAGAGGCACGCAGGAAGGAATATCTTGCACCACTGCCGAGCACGGAATTTGCTCGGGATCAACGAGGGGGCGCGCACGGCGGCGCCCGCCTTGTCCGATAGGCTAGCGCACCTTGGCCGGGTCGAAATGCGGATTGTCGATCAGGCCGAACTGGTTGCCGTCCGGATCGAGCAACGACGCCACGCGGATTCCGCCGCCGACGTCGGCCAGTTCGGCGTGGATGGTCGCGCCCAGTTTTATCATGCGGGCGACATCCGCTTCGATGTCGCTGCTGCCCCAATAAGCCGTGGCGCCGTTCGCACCGGGTGTGCCGTCGGGCACCAGGCCGAGTTCAAAACCACCGGCTTCGAAACCGACATAAAACACTTCCTTGAAGTACGGTGCCTGTCCCAGCACTTCCTGATACCAATCCTTGGCCTTGGCAAGATCGGAAACAGGATAGATGACGGTGCGCAAACCGGTGATCATCGGGGATTCTCCAGGTGGTAAGTCGTTTTATTGTGCCAATGCATCGCGCCAGCCCAGTCCATCGACGGTGGCGCCAGCCGGATTGTACTCGCAGCCGACATGGCCCTGGTAGCCCAGCTCGTCCAGCAGGCGGAACAGGAACGGGTAATTGATTTCGCCGGTGCCCGGTTCGTGGCGGCCGGGGTTGTCGGCCACCTGGAAGTGGCCGATGCGGGACAGATGGGCGCGGATGGTGGCGGCCAGCTCCCCCTCCATGCGCTGCATATGATAGATATCGTATTGCAGCAGCAAATTATCGGCGCCCACCTCATCGATGATATGCAAGGCCTGCTTGCTGCCGTTCAAAAAATAGCCGGGGATGTCGAAGGTATTGATCGGCTCGATCAACAGGCGCACGCCGCGCTCACGTGCCGCGGCGGTGGCGAATTTCAGGTTGTCGATGAACACTTCGCGGGCGCGTTCAGGCGTGACCTTGGGCGGCAGCTTGCCGGCCATGCAGTGCAGCTGGGCCACTTGCAATTCTTCGGCATATTCGAGCGCCTGGCCGACGCTGTCCTGGAACTCGCCGATGCGGCGCGGGTCGCAGGCGTAACCGCGCTCGCCCGCATTCCAGTCGCCGGCGGGGAGGTTGAACAGCACCAGTTGCTGTTGCTGGCGGGCCAGGCGGTTGGCGATGTCGTCGGCATCGAAGGCGTACGGAAACAAAAATTCGACGGCGTCGAAACCGGCTTGGCGGGCGGCGGCAAAGCGGTCGAGAAAGGCCACTTCGCCAAACATCATGCTGAGGTTGGCGGCAAATTTCGGCATGGAATTAGTCAAGTTTGGGGCTTGGTCGATCGGTGAAGGCGATATCGTAGCCGATTTTCAGGCCGCCGGCGACACCGCTGCCGCCGGCGCGCCGAAGCGCGACAGCAGGGCGGTCATCGCATCGAGCTGGTCGGCCGGCGCCCCGCGCAGCAGGTCGCGGCTGACCAGGTCGGCCGTGACGGTGGCGTGGGCCAGCATCTCTTCGCCGACCTTGGTGACGGCGGCGAAGCCGACCCGCGCGTCGCTCGGATCGGGCTGGCGCATGACCAATCCGATCTTTTCCAGCGGCAGCAGGGTGCGGGTCACGCCCGAAGCGGACAGCCCGAGCCGCTCGGCCAGGTCGACCCGGCGCAGACGCCCGCCCTCGGCGCGCGCCAGGTGATTCAAGACCTGAAAATCGCCGAAGCTGATGCCGTGGTGGTTGCCGAGGGCGACGTCGAAACGGCGCACGAAAGCGGCATGGGCGCGCGCCAGGCGCAGGCAGAAATCGGTGCTGGGGATGGCGGGGGTGGTGAACATGGATTTCCTCGATATGCTTGAGGACTCAAGTATATCCGAGATAGTTGCGCAGTCAAGTATTTTCGTGGCGGATAAAAAAATGGGGTCAGGCACAAAAATGCCGGACCCCGATGCAGACCACGGTGCGAAAGGGCTGCTTGCTTAACGTCCGCGGCCGCCTGAACGGTGCGGCGACGCCGGCTTGGCGCCGGTGGCGCTGCGCGGTTTGGCCGGACCGCGGCCGCCGCCGACC
>JAQGNM010000457.1 GCA_028291845.1 Massilia sp.
ATCGTCGAAGGCGCGTTCAGGCGCGGTGTCGAGAATGCCATAGGCGTACAGAGCGGCAAGCCGCTGGGCTTCGGTCCACGGGGGAGACGGGGTGCTTGCTTGCACAGTAAATTTGCTAAAACGACAGAAGGATCGAGTGTAACATTTTACGATGCCGTAACCCGTCGCTCGCCATGCCCGCCGCCGCACCGCGGAACTACCGCTTTTCCAAATACAAACGCCGCCTTCCGATGGCGTTATCGATACCCTGCCCGACAGGCGCGGGTCAATGGAAGAACAGATAGAACAGAACCAGCAAAATACCTGGTACGCCGAGAATCCAAGCCAAGAAATATTTACCCATGATGGTCTCCGTTTGCATGTTTAAAAAGTACTTGGTTCAAGGATGCCGCCGAGCCTGCCATGCGTCCGTGCGCTAATGCACAGTAATTAAAAATGAAACACGCAGCCCTCGCTTACCACATCAAATCGTCGGGAATCTGGAAGGCGGCGTACGGATCGTCCTCGTCCACTTGCGTGCTCGGTTTGTTGACGCGCACCACCAGCGACGCATCGCGCTCGGCGATCTTGTCGGCGATCACGCGCGGCACCAGCTCTACCACGCCGTTCAGCACCACGATCACCAGCCGCCCCGCGGTCAAGTGGTCGCGCACGGCGGCGGACACGTAGATGCGCTCGATCTTGCTGCCGTGCGTGAAGTTGTAGGCGATGTCGCCATTCCCCTTCGCTTGCCGGTTGTTGTTGAGCATCTGGGCGATCTGCGCCAGGATCGCCTTCTGGTGGGCGGCGGCGTCGCGCTGGGCATTGGCCTCGCGCGCCTTTTCCGCGTTCTTGCGTTGCAGCTCGAGCGCGGCGGCGCGCGCTTCGTCGACCGTTTCGGTGCCGGTGCGCCGTTCGACTTTCTTTTGCTGGTTTTTCTGCTGATGCTGCTTGTGCGCCGCCTGCTTGACCTTGTTCTTGTCCACCAGACCCGCTTTGAGTAATTGCTCGTGCAAGGACACCATGTTCTGCTCCAATAAAGCGCCCCCGTGGGCAGCCGACAGCATAGCAAACTTGGCGCCCTCCCAGCCAGTGCCGCCTGCCTGACCGGGCCCTGCCGGCGCTGATGTTGTCAATATGTCGCCAACCCCTGCCGTATGCGCCATAATTGCCGCAATTGCTAACCGATGCCTGCCCATGCCGTCCACCGCCGCTCCTGAACCGATGCCTGTGACATGCCCCTCGAGGAGCCGCGCGTGAAACCGACTTCGCGGGTGTCGCGACTGTGCGAAGTGATGGACCTGATGCTCGATTCGGTGGGCGACCCGCTGGCACTCGAATCGCTGGCCGCCTCGGCCAGTTATTCCTCGTTCCACTTCGACCGCATCTTCCGCGAACTGACCGGCTTTTCCGCCGTCGAATACCAGAGAAAACGCCGCCTGCGCCGCGCCGCCCACCTGCTCCGTCACGAGCCCGACGTCGCCGTCGTGCGCATCGCCCAGGATTGCGGCTTTCCCTCCAACGCCGCCTTTGCCAAGGCCTTCAAGCAGCAATTCGCCATGTCTGCCAAGGCCTGGAGAGACGGCGGCTGGCGCACCTACATGGACCAGCAAGTGGGGCGCGAGAGCGACGTCAGTTTTTTCGTCGCCGAGCCGAGCAACCTGGACGTCATCCTGGCACCGTACATCGCGCCGCCGCAGGGCAGCATCGCCGCCCGCATCCGTGTGCAGGCCCTGGCGGCCGTGTCGCTGCGCTACCAGCGCTTCTTCGGCCAGTCGGGCGCCGCCCTGTCGATCGCCTGCAACGGCTTTATCGGCGACCGCGAACACATCGACGGCGTCGCCGCCGACACCCCCTTCTACGGCGTGTTCGACGAAGACCCGGGTTTTACCGGCGAGCGCGAATACTGCTACGACTTCGGCGTGGCCGGCCTCGAAGTGGCCGACCCCAACCTGGGCTTGCGCGTACTGCCCGCCGGCGACTACGCCATCCTCGAGTTTCATGGCGAGTGGCCGCGTTTTCGCTCGATGTACGAGGACTGGCTCGAGCACCAGGCCGTGTGGCGCCTCGACAGCACCCGCCCGCACATCCAGAAGGTCGAGCGCGACGGCGCCGGCCAGTGGCAGGGCTGGCTGGCCCTGCCCGTCAAGAAGCGCTGAGCGCGCTGCCGGCGCCGTGCGCGATCGGCGGCGATCGGGTATGGTGGCGCTTTCATTTCTTGGGAATCCGCCATGCCCGGTCCGCACCATTTTTATGAACCGCGCCAGGGCCACGGCCTGCCGCACGATCCCTTCAACGCCATCGTCGGCCCGCGCCCGATCGGCTGGATCTCCAGCCGCAGCGCCGCCGGCATCCTCAACCTGGCGCCCTACAGCTTCTTCAACGCTTTCAATTACCTCCCGCCGATCGTCGGCTTCGCCAGCATCGGCGCCAAGGATTCGCTGCGCAATATCGAGGAGACCGGCGAATTTGGCTGGAACCTGGTCACCATGCCGCTGGCCGAGCGGATGAACCAGACCTGCGCCGCGGTGCCGGCGCAGGTCGATGAATTCGAGTTGGCCGGCCTGACGCCGGCGCCGTCGCGCCTGATCGGCGCGCCGCGGGTGGCGGAGAGCCCGGTGTCGTTCGAATGCCGCCTGACCCAGATCGTGCAGCTGCAAGGGCTCGACGGCGTCAAGGTGCCGACCTGGCTGGTGCTGGGCGAAGTGGTGGGGGTGCACATCGACACCGATCTGCTGCGCGACGGCGTCTACGACACGGCCGGCGCCGGCCACGTGCTGCGTGGCGGCGGTCCAGCCGATTATTTCACGGTCGGGACGGAGCAGCTGTTCCGGATGGCGCGTCCGCAGGTTCGAAGCGCATGAAGCGCGACAGCACCAGCACGGGAAGCGCCGCGACCATCACCCAGTCGAAGAAATGGCGGTAGCCCAGCGCCTGCTGGATATCGCCGCTGATGAACTTAAATAATACAAACCCCAACTGCATGAAGCCGGTGCCGAGCGCGTAGTGGGCGGTCTGGTACTTGCCTCTGGCGACAACCTGCATGATAAATAAAATCACGCCGACGAAGCCGAAGCCGTAGCCGAACATCTCGGTCCCCAGCGCGACGGCGATCACGCCCAGCGAATCGGGCTGCGCGGTGCTCAGGTACCAGAACACCAGGTTGGGCAAATTCATCGCCACGATCAGCCATGGCATGGCGCGCCGCAGGCCCAGTTTGGCGGTAAAGTAGCCGCCGCCGATACTGCCCGCCAAAAACGCCAGGGTGCCGGCGGTACCGTAGACGGCGCCCACTTCGACCGTTGTCAGCCCCAGCCCGCCGACCGCCTTGGCGTCGCGCAGGAACAGCGGGCCGATGGTCTGGATCTGCCCTTCCGCGGCGCGGAACAGGATAATGAACAGGATCGCCGTCCAGATGCCCGGCTTGGCGAAAAAGGCGCGTACGACGTCGACCAGGGTGGCGGCCACCTCGCGCGCCGAGCCGAAGGTGACAGCCCCATTGACAGCCGCATTGGCGGTGCCGGGCAGCGCCCACAGGTGGTACGCCGCCAGCCCCGCCAGCGCCGCGCCCAGCAAACCGAAGATGGCCGACCAGGCCGGCGCCACGCCGATGCGCGGCTCCAGGTAGCCGGCCAGGATCACCAGGCCGCCCAGCGACAGGAACTTGGCGCCGTTGAAAAACGCGCCCTGCCAGCCGGCGTAGGCGGCCTGCTCGCGCGCGCTCAGGCTGGCGATATACAAGCCGTCGGCGGCGATGTCGTGGGTGGCCGACGCCAGCGCCACCACCGCGAACAGGGCGATGCTGGCGGCAAACCAGACCGGCAGCTGCAAGGCCAGCGCGACGCCGGCCAGCGCCACCCCACCGCTTAGCTGAAAGAACACCACCACCGCTTTTTTACTGCTGGCCAGTTCCAGGAACGGACTCCACAAGGCCTTGAATACCCAGGCCAGGCCGATCAAGCCGGTCCAGTGGGCGATGGCATCGTTGGCCACGCCCATGCTCTTGAACATCAGCCCGGCCACCAGCGCCACGGCGTAGAACGGCAAGCCCTGGGCCAGATACAGGGTCGGCACCCACGCCAGCGGGTGGCGCCGCGCCTGAACGGCTGGCGTAAACATCGGTTCAGACTGGTTCATCGGCGGCCGCTTTCAGGTTGATTGCAACGATGCGGCTGGCGCGGCCGCGAGTGTCGAATGAGGCGATTTGAAAGACGCCGGCGCCGGCGGGCGGCGTCACCGGGCCCGTGTAGCGCGCGCTGCCAGCCTGCGGCGCGCTGCCGTCGACAGTGTAATGCAGGGCCAGGCCCGGCAAGGCGACGTTGGCCTCGACGCTGGCGCGCCCTGCCTGCCGGCGCAGCACCGCGCCAGGGGGCGGCAGGCGGTAATCAAAACCGAGGGCGCGGTCGAGGATCGGCAGCACGCGCTGGCCCAGGCGGTTGGCGAACTCGTTCCAGGCGGCGGCCACGGCGCCATCGCGCTGCGCCGCCGGCAGCTCCTGCCAGCGCGGATCGGGCGCCCAGGCCCGTTCGGCCAGCGCGATCAGGCGCGGCGCGGCAAGGTACTCGATGCGCGCGCGCGAATTGGCGTTCTCTCCCCACAGCTGCCCCTGCAGGCCGGCGATGCGCGAGGCGCCCGCCGCATCGAGTTTGACCATCTCCGCCAGGCTGACGGCCGGCATGGCGGCGCCCATCGGCTGGCGGCCGGCGGTGGCGGTCATCGCCAGCGGACAGAAACTGAAAGCATCGCGCGCGCCGACGAAGCCGGCCCAGTAGTAGCCAGGTTCTTCGCCATCCTTGGCGCAGGCGAGATCGAAATACAGGCTGGCGGCGTTCGACAGCACCACCTGGTAGCCGGCGTTGGCCAGGCGGTAGGCGACATCTTCCTGGCCCCAGCCCCAGGCATTGTTCCAGGCGTAGATTTTGAATCCCGCACTGGCAAAGCGTGCGCTGGGCACTGCCTGGGTGCGCCCGTCCACCTGCGCGTGCTCGATGACGGTTTCCTCCCAGCCGGCGCAGACGATGCCGTGACGCGCCAGGATGGCGTGGCAGCGGGCGGTGAAGTCGCCGCGCAGCTGCGCCAGATCGGTCCAGCCGCGCCGGCCCATCGCTTGCTGGCAGACCGGCGACGCCGTCCAGGCACCAAGCGGCACTTCGTCGCCGCCCGTGTGGACGGTGCGCAGCGGCACCCCGGCGGCCTTGAACAAATCGAGCAAGGCCTCGACCACGGTCTCGAAAAAACGGTCGACCGAGGGCAGCGCGATGCAGATGACGTTGTCGTGCCACAGCTGCACCGATTCATACACGGAGCGGTCGTCGGCATCGTCGAGCAGATATTCGGCGGCGCCGGCGCTGTCGCCGGCCGCCGTCAAGCGCTGGTGGCGGGCGCGCATGGCGACGATGGCGGCGCGTGCATGGCCCGGCACATTAAATTCCGGGATCACCTCGATGTGGCGCGCATGCGCGTAGCGCAAAATGGCGATGAAGTCGTCGGCGTCGTAGTAGCCGGTGCCGGCCGAAGTGTCGACACTGGCGCCCGAGCCGAACGAAGGCGGCAGGCAGGTTTCATCGTGCCTCGATACGCCGCGGCGCGCGCCGATCGCGGTCAGCTCAGGCAGCGCCGGCACGGCAAAGCGCCAGCCCTCGTCATCGGTCAGGTGAAAATGAAAGCGGTTCAGTTTATACAGCGCCATGCAGTCGAGCAGCCGCATCACCGTCTCCTTGGCGGCGAAGTGGCGCGCCACATCGAGCATGAAACCGCGGTAGGCAAAGCGCGGTGCGTCGACCACCCGCCCCAGCGGCAAGGTGGGCACAGCAGCGCCGTCGAGCAGCTGGCGCAGGCTCTGGATGCCGTTGAAGACGCCATGGGCGCCGGCGCCGCGAATGCGGATGCTGTCGACGCCGATGTCGAGCCGGTAGGCTTCGTCGGGCGCCGCCCCACCGGCGGCCGCTTCGACGTCGCCGATCTCCAGGGCGATGTGCACGATGCTGCCTGCCTGCGCCGCTGCGGGGGCGGGCAAATCGTCGAGCATGGCGCGCAGCAGCGCCGCTTCGCTGCTCAAACCGGTTGCGAAAACGATCGAGGCGTGCCGCGTCAAGGTGGCGCTGCCGCCGTCGAACACGCTCGACAGCGGCGTCGGCGTCAGGCGTCCGACCTGTCGCAAGGGCAGCGTTGTCAAGGCCGCGTTGTCGGCATGGCGGCCGCCGGCGTCGAGCGTGGGGGTCAGGTCGTCGCTGCCGCGCTGGCGCTGGCGCGGCGCACTGAACGGCGCGATCGCCGGGTCGCCCAGATCGGTCACCGAACCGGCGGCGCTGACAATATAAAAACCCAGCGGCGCATCGGTGATGCTGATGGCCCAGAACTGCGCCTGGTAGTTCACCGTCAAGGTGGCGCCGGCCGGCCACTCGGCGGCGCCGGGTGCGGACAGGCGAAACAAATCGCCGTTGATGTGATCGATGGCGAAGCCGCCTTCGACGGAGCCGGGGATGGTTTTGCGGCAGGTGTTGAAGAAAATCGACCAGCCGGCGTCGATGGCGCTGCC